>NZ_JACJEW010000001.1:0-255956 GCF_014164315.1 Pseudoalteromonas sp. SG44-1 | reverse complement strand
GCACTGGAGGTGTTACCCGCCGCATCACTTTGTGTGGCGCTGAGGGTGAGTGTGCCATTATTAAAGCTGCTGACATCAAACTCACTACCACTGATAGTCCATGCCCCAGAGCCATCGGCCGTCACGGTGTGCGATAAGTTATTCGCGCCATCGCTGATGGTCACACTGACACTGGCATTGGCTTCTGCCCCTGAGCCGGTGATCAATACACTGCCATCTTCTACGGCATTGATCCGGCCATCGCCCTCAATCGGGGTGGCGATCGTCAAGGTATTCGGTGCTGTATTATCTAAAACCACCGAGGTGCTGACTGCGCTGGAGGTGTTACCCGCCGCATCACTTTGTGTGGCGCTGACGGTGAGTGTGCCATTATTAAAGCTGCTGACATCAAACTCACTACCACTGATAGTCCATGTACCTGCGCCATCGGCCGTCACGGTGCGCGATTGGTTATTCGCGCCATCGCTGATAGTCACACTGACACTGGCATTGGCTTCTGCGCCAGAGCCGGTGATCAATACACTGCCATCTTCTACAGCATTGATCCGGCCATCAACCTCAATCGGGGTGCTTATCGTCAAGGCATTCGGTGCTGCGTTATCTAAAATCACCGCGGTGCTGACTGCACTGGAGGTGTTACCCGCCGCATCACTTTGTGTGGCGCTGACGGTGAGCGTGCCATTATTAAAGCTGCTGACATCAAACTCACTACCACTGATAGTCCATGCCCCAGAGCCATCGGCCGTCACAGTCCGTGATAAGTTATTCGCGCCATCGCTGATGGTCACACTTACACTGGCATTGGCTTCTGCCCCGGAGCCGGTGATCAATATACTGCCATCTTCTACAGCATTGATCCGGCCATCAACCTCAATCGGGGTCGTTATGGTCAAGGCATTCGGTGCTGCGTTATCTAAAATCACTGAGGTGCTAGTTGCACTGGAGGTGTTACCCGCCGCATCAGATTGTGTGGCGCTGACGGTGAGCGTGCCATTATTAAAGCTGCTGACATCAAACTCACTACCACTGATAGTCCATGCCCCAGAGCCATCAGCCGTCACAGTACGCGATTGGTTATTCGAACCATCGCTGATAGTCACACTGACACTGGCATTGGCTTCCGCCCCAGAGCCGGTGATCAATACACTGCCATCTTCTACAGCATTGATCCGGCCATCAACCTCAATCGGGGTGGCAATCGTTAAGGCATTCGGTGCTGTATTATCTAAAATCACCGCGGTGCTGGCTGCGCTTGAAGTATTACCCGCCGCATCGCTTTGTGTGGCGCTGACGGTGAGCGTGCCATCATTAAAGCTGCTGACATCAAACTCACTACCACTGATAGTCCATGCCCCAGAGCCATCGGCCGTCACAGTCCGTGATAAGTTATTCGAACCATCGCTGATGGTCACATTAACCGTAGCGCCAGAGTCAGCGCCGCTACCTTGTATAAGCACATGCGCATCTTCCACAGCATTGATCCGACCATCTACTTCAATCGGGGTGGTAATACTCGGTGCACTCACGTTAGTATCAATGGTTATTGTAGTACTCGTTCCATTGGTAATATTACCAGCAGAGTCCGTCGCGCGTGCCACAATAGTATGCGAGCCACTCGTCATTGCTGAGCCTACGGTGATACTCCACACCCCACCACTAACAACAGTACTGCCTATTGAGCCATCAACACTTGAAATAAGAGTAATAGTGTCGCCTGTGGTGCCTGTACCTGTAAAAGTAGGTGTTGTATTATTGGTTATATTATCTGTACTCGAAGAGCCACTATCACTGGCTGCAGTTAGATCGGCTGCGCTCGGTGCGCTCGGCGCGGTTGTGTCAATTGTCACTGTAAGTGCGCTTGAGCTACTACTTACATTACTTGCTGAGTCTGTTGCTTTTGCTGAAATAGCATGGTCTAAACCGGCAGTTAAAGTGCTAGTGGTAATTTGCCAATTGCCATCGGTCGCTATGCCAGACCCGATTACAGTTGCTCCAGCACCAACTTGGTCGCTGTAAAGACTAACTGTTGAACCACTCTCAGCAGTGCCACTAAATGTTGGCGTGGTATCGTTGGTAATATTATCCGTAGTAGATAACCCTGAATCAGCAGCCGCATTTAAATCAGGGGTAGATGGCGCACTTGGCGCAACATTATCATTTACCGTTATAGTAAACGCTTTTTGAAAAGTTGTTGTTGCATCGTTACTTTGTACGCACACAATGTAACTTCCTGCACTAAGTGCAGCTTGCGTCTGAATTAAGGTGCCACTGATCTGAAAACTGCTATTGTTTGTGTCAGCGCTACATGTACCGTTTACACTTGCGCCTGAGCTTACAAACGTATAACTATGACTGTCGGTGGTATCTACATCTGAGGTAGTAAGCGCCCCTATATTAGCACCAAGTCCAGTTGATGATTGATTTATACTTGCCGATGAAAGTGAAATATCCGTTGGGGCATCATTTTGCCCAGTAATATTCACTATCGCTTGATTTGTACCCGCGCTGTTTGCTATCCCATCATTAAAGACATAATCCAAAGTCACTGATGATGATGGAGATTCGGAACTATTTTGATAGGTAATGCTTTGTAAAACTGAGTCAACAATTGCAGATGTAGCATTAGCATTAAAGGTCAGTACCAAGGTACCTGAGGAGTTAGTCGTTACCGTTCCGACTGTGGTCGAATTATAAGTAAACGTATTGCTCTGCGTTAGTGCGCCCAATAAGTTATTGTTCGCAAAAACATCTTCAGTACTTGCCCCACCGTTTCGACTAATAGTTAAACTGGCATTATTATAATTACCAATTGCGCCATTAAGGGCATCGAGCTCAGTATCAGCGATAGTCACATCAGAGTCGATAACAATTGCAGAGCCATTTTCAGTAAAGGTTGCACCGCCATTCAAACCACTAAATACGGGGGCGCTATTTGGCTCAACAAAAGTTATTATGGTATCGCTACCACTTTCAGCAACGCTAAAAGCTAAACTTGAGCCTGGTGAATTACTTAATGAGAGCGTAAGTTCAGAAATATTAAAATCGGTGGCATCTGTATCAACTTCTAATGTGCTAGCGCCATTAAATCGCACATTTGCACTTGAAAGCCCTGTCACACCAGTAATCGTTAAGGTATCGCCTACGGCTAGATCGGTGATGGTATCCCCTGATAATTGTGATGCACTGCCAACAAAATTATCGTTACCTGCATTGCCCGTCATCGAATCAGTACCACCGCCAGGGCGGATGGTATCTGCGCCGCTACCGCCAACGAAAGTATCATCACCATTAAAATCGCTGGCTGTGATTGTCAATATGTCACTGGCAAAGGCTGAAGCATTTATTGATAGGGCTGCTGTAATTTCACCGCCACTCGCATTTGACACTGATACTGCTTGACCATTGGCATTAAAGTTGTCAGTTAAGGTTACCGTGGCATTATTGTCTGTTCCTATTGCCACGCCTTCAACAGCAGACACTGAGGTACTGGTAAAATCAAACGCCCCACCATCCATAAGTTTCAGTGTTTCAGTACCCGCACTACCCGTTATAGCAGTATTAAAATTACCAATATTAGCGGCATCAATAGCCACTGTTGCGCCACTAGCTAACGAAAGAGTGCCTATATTTAAAAATCCACCGCCGCTAATGTCTGCACCATCAGTTACTTGTACTTGGTCGGCAACACTATTCTCGCCAATTAACGTGCCCGTGTATGCACTGTTACCAATTGCAAAAATTATGGCGTCGGTTGATGAACCAGCCGTAACATTAGTGGTCCCTGTTGATACGGTGATTGTTCTGGTATTTGTACTGTCATCAGCTACATCGTAGCTTTCAATGCCAGTTAACGTTGTAAAATCACCATCACCGGTGATAGTAATAGTTTCTGAACCTGGCGCTGTTATGGTGCCCGTAAAACTGCCATGCTGGCTGGCCGTCATCGATACTGACGCACCCGAAGCAAGTGTTAAATTAGTCACATTACTAATCGTGGCATTACTGATGTTTGCGCCGCTACTCATAGACAATGTATCAGCAACACTATTTTCGCCGGTAATTGTTCCCGTATAAGCTAGTGTGCCAATGTCAAAAGTAATGGCATCAGTTACGGAGCTAGCTGTTACTGAGTGCCCCGCGGCGCTAATAGATACTGTACGCGCGTTCGTGCTATCGTCATTTAATGTGTAGCTTTCAATTGCTGATACTGTAGCGAAATTACCATCACCTAAAATATCTAGTGTCTCATTACCACTGCCTGATACAGTGCCTGAGAACAATGCTAGCTGTGATGCAGCAATACTTGCTGAACCGCCACTTGCTACCGTCAAGTTTTCAAAGCCGCTAATCGTGGCGCCAGAAATACTGCCACCACTACCAATAGATAACGTATCAGTGCCGGTGTTGCCCGCTAAAATACCGGTTGCGCTAACTGAGCCAATATTGAGAGTATCGTCGCCGGTGCTACCAGTAAAATTTTGCCCTGCAGCGCCAAGGGTGAATGCATTTGGTGCAGATAAAACATACGTTTCAATCGCACTGTTGCCTGTTAATCCATCCGTTGCTGAGCTAATAGTTATCGTTTCTGTGCCTGGTGCTGTAAACGTTGTAAAACTATCGTGCTGCGCCTCAGTCATCAATACACTCGCACCACTGGCAAGAGTTAATGATTCAAAGGCAGATATTGTTGCACCGCTGAGATCAGCACCAGAGTCGGCCTGTAATATGTCGTTACCTGCAGCGCCATTCAATGTACCTGTTACCGTGAAGGCATTAATATTAACGGTATCATCTGCGTTACTGCCGGTTACATTTTGCGCTGCACTACCAAGCGTAAAGGTCATCGCTGTGCCAAGCACATAGGTTTCAATATCAGTGTCGCCAGTGAGCGCTTGATCGCCATTGGCACTAGCGATAGTAAATTGATTTGTACCATTGCCATTTATAGTAGTGAAACTGTCATGCTGCGTTTCACTTAATGTCAATGAACCATTGTTATATGGCGTTAAGGTTTCAAAACCCGTTAAGCTTGTGAACCCAGTTAAGTCGCTCCCGGTAACAACACTGATTGTATCGGTACCGCTGCCGCCATCAGCCGTTGACCCTGTAATATGCGCTGCATTGCTAATATTTAATGTTTCATTGTCGTCACTAAATGTAATAGCTGGGCTTAAATTTGTACCGTTTAAGGTACTAAATCCAGCAGCGGCAGAACTCGCTGAAGTAATATTAGCAACCGAAATTGTCGCTGTACGACTTACACTATTTACAGTGCCATCATTAATTACCACTGTCACCGTTCTAGCGGTTTCATTAGGTGAGCTAGAGGTATTGTTATAGGTTACCGCCTGAAGGAAACTTGCTACTTCAGCAGCGGTGGCCGTTGCCACTGTAATGGAAATGGTATCATTCAACGTAATATCTGCAGCACCAGAAACACCACTTAGCGCATTTTGCGCCGCAGCCGATACATTTAGCCCCTCCAATGCGCCATCTTGGTCATTGGTAAGATTAACAGTTATCGTCGTGATGGTATCGCTGTCCGATTCAGTTACTGCAGCATTTGAGGCTATGTTAACCGCACCATTACCTTCAGAAAAAGAAAGGCTATTGTCATTACCACCTGTGCCTGAATCTAAATCAACCTCAGGCGCAGTATTCACGGTGGCAAAGTTAAAGGTAGTATCGTCGCTAATGCCGGCAAAACTATTGCCAGCTGCATCATCTACTACTGTTGCATCAATGCGAATGGCGTAGTTACGGTTGCCGCTTAAGTTATTGGTTGGGTTAATGTAAATTTTATCATTTGTAATGCCAATACGACCTGCACTTGGGCTAGTCGTCGTACCGTCGCTTTCTGTGGCCACATTAAAGACTTCTGTATCACTGCTACCTGTGACATCGCGCACCGTAATATTGCCCGTACCCAGTGCAATATTTTCACTAAAGTCAATTACGATATCATTGCTTGCTGTTACGTTAGTGTCATTATCATTAGGCGTTGAGCTTGCGCCATCAAATGTGGGGGCTGTCGTGTCGATTGTAAATGAGGTAATAGTTATTGGTGTATTAGAATTACCTGCTGCATCAGTAACCGTAATAGTACAATCACTGTAAGTACCTGCACTTAATGCTGAGCTATTGTCTGTCGCAGTCAAAGTAATGGTTTGGTTACCCGTGCTGCTAATCGTTGTTGAGCTTGATGTACCACAACTACCACCGACTGATAACGTCCCTGTCTCTGTGGTACTAAAAGTATAATTTGGTGTTGTGTCATTGGAGGGCGTTATAACCGCCGTCATCTCTGCCACGGTTGGTGCTGTGGTATCAACGGTAAAGCTAGGAATGCTGAGTGCAGAGCTTGCGTTACTGGCAGCATCGGTCACCGTCACGGTACAGTTATTATAAGTACCGTCTGTCAACGCCGAGCTATTGTCTGTTTGCGTTAGTGTTATTATTTGATTACCAGTACTGCTGATCGTTGTTGAAGTAGAAGTACCACAGCTCCCCCCCATAGACAGAGTGCCTGCTTCGTCAGTGCTAAAAACATAGTTTGGGGTATTGTCACTTGTTGGTGTAGTAACCGCTGTAATTTCGCTTAAAGTTGGCGCGGTAGAATCAGAAACAGTAGGATCATCAACAACCATATTTAAAACTGCTATTTCTTGAAAATCAGCAGAACCATTGACGCCACCGCTACCATTACTCACAGTCGCCCAACTTACTACTATTTTATCTAAGTTACTCCAATCGACATCATTCGACTCCCAAGTCCCAGCTCCTTGTGTAAAAACTTCAAGTTCGCTTGAGCCAAATGTACTCCAAATCAATTCATCACTTGCAACAGCAACTCCCCCTCTGTAACCTGTAACAGTAAAACTATTGTTATTTAAATCATTACCAGTCGCCCTTCGACCTAAATTCATTGACTTAATAGCAAAAAAGTTTGTCGCTGTTAATTGAAACCCACCAGTGGAATCATTAAATGCGTTTCCATCTGCGGTACTGTAAGGAAGCATAGCAGCATTACTCGCTATTACTTTCTCATCAGTATATTCATTACTTCCTTGTAACCCTGTTCCCCAATCAATTGTAAAATCGGTACTTGTTGATAAACCGACTGTTGCTGTGTGATTATCTACTGCACCGCCAGTATTAACAGACGTATAATCTATCGTACTTTGCGCCCACGAGTTTGCTGATACAGCAAGAGCAACTGACACGCCAAGCAAATGTAAAGATTGAGTTATTTTGTTTAATTGCATAGCGTGCACGCTCCATTGTATTGTTTAAATCAAGATAGGCCCGTACTATCTTAAGGTCGATGACAAATGTTTAACGAACTAACTTCTTGATGGGTATATACCTTGTAAAACAATCTGCCAATTTATCACCTGAAATGGGCTGATTATACTCACAGCTCTAGACGAGCCAGTATTTGCTATAGTGACCGTGCCCCCCCCACTTCCGCCATCCACTACAAGTCCACTAATAGGCGTCAAATTAGGAGCAGGAGAAAAACCGGATTGTTTATAATACCCAGAACTTGAATTAGCAGCTAAATAAGTGTCATCGCTAGGTACTTGCGTATTTGCACCGTTAGTTGCAGCATGCATTACACCTGACACTGTCCCCCCCCCAGAAGACGAGAATACGGCACCATGGGTATGCGTTGGTAGTTGGTCAATCGATAATGAAGTTGCTTCGCGTCCTTCTTTCCAGCCTAATCTATAATCCATCCCTCCAGGCTGGGTTCCCATGCCTAAAGGACTACGCCCTCTCAAATCAGGTAAACCAAATGTCGTTCTGGCGTCTCCACCAAAATTATCTCCTAGCAGTGAAAATAATGCGGTATTCTCACTAATAGCTTGTAACTGGCCTGAGCAAAGCGCCAAGCGTTCGATCGCAAAGTTCCCGCCAAATGGTGTCATTGTGCCAATATATGCATCTGTAGCCATGTCTATAATCCTCTTTATTTACATTTTGGTGACTGTCGGACTTCAAACTCTACACTCGTGTCACTCATTACTTGTCATACATAACCTGCGCAATAGCACAGTTTTTATTTCAGCTTAACTGGGCTGAGAGTCTTCTTGCTGTTCTTGTGCAAACGGATCTGCAGAAAAGACAGGAGGAATAAATAACTCAGGTATGGATACTTGGCGAATACTGCCAACCGATGTTTTGTCAAAACAAACTGTACCTAATTCATTTACACTGATCTCCAATGATGGCGATTTATCCGAAGTAGGAAAACGCCAATACAGTTCAGTGGTTTTATAGCGAACCAATACCATTTGCTCGCATTGGTCGAATTCATCGGGTTGCTCACAAAATTTATCGTGATAATTAGCAAGCTTTTGCTGCCCTAAAAACATCAGCACCAACGACCCCATTCCAGGGATTTCAATTACCCCAGACTCACCCGTACCTACGGTTAATTCACCACTCCCTTCTAGCTTTGAAACAACCTGACCTGCCTCTTTATTTGGCAATGCACCGTTGTTGTATGGGTATATCGCTATGTCATAACCATATCGATTAGTCACATTAATATTTATCTTCATTTGCCATCTCACATCTGAAGTTATGTTTTAAGCACTGTTTGACCCTAAAGCCGATAACACCCACACACATCTATTTATCGCCCCAGAAAAAACACTGCTCCCGAATAAACTTAAGTTTTAAACATTCAAACACACAGCTAAAAATCTTTCTGTACTAACGACAGACCTGCCTCTAAACCAAATAACACCGCAAATCGATAGCCATCAAACACTCCTTGTTGCGTGCCAATAATATCTAAGCGCAATGCGCCATCAACGGTCTTAATCACGAGTCCATTTTGCCTATCAACTTCAATGACCATGCCTGCTTGCACGCCAGTCAAAGCGCTATCTACAACGCTTGCTTGCAACAATTGAAATGCCTCACTGCGGAACTGAAATAGTGCGCACCCTGAGTCAACATTACCCGCACGAGCCATGTTTACAACTTGCTTGCTTGTTTGCTTGTGCCAATTGACTATAAGCTGCTGTTGCTCTACTTGCGGCGCGCTCTTACTGCCGTTCCCTTCTTGATTACGCCATTTTATTTCTTGTTTTTCATCTAGTTGACAGAATTTTTCAACTAGCCTTGGTAGAGCCTGTGCAACTTTGTACTGCACACAGTTCATGGTATCGAAGGGGTGAATTTCTATCTCAACATCTGCCGCAATATTGCCACAATCAACCGATTCGGTTACTTGGTGTAAGGTTAAAGCGGTTGTGTTTTCACCATTTCTCAACTGCCAATATAGTGGGAAAGGCCCTCTATAATCAGGTAAAGGACTGGGATGAATATTGACAAGGTGACCTGAAAAATACTGGATTAATGCAGGGCGGATTTTGTGCCTGAACAGATAAATTAAACCTCGGTTAACCGCCAACCTATCTAGCTGTGCAATCAAACCTTTATCATCTGAGCATTTATAAGTGAGCGTTTCTATAGCACTTTGCTGCAACCAATGTTGTAACTGCATTAAGTCATAGTTTTGCTGCGTATCAACTAATACCACACAAGCTAATTGATTGGTTTGTAATAAATATTGCACAACAGGTAAGCTTTGACAGCTGCCTGTAAAAACGGCGAATTTTTGCATTACAACCTCCTTACAACTTTACCGGCACAAACCCTGGTAAACCGCTCAATTGATAATAAAACTGCACCATGTCGCCGCTACTAGCGACAAAGTGGGTATGCTCCACATCACGAGGTTTAGCATCTATGTAAAAAGTCATATCCGGCCTAGGATGAGTTACGCCTGAGTCATATTGCTCAACACCTTCATCAGCAAAGGTGTCTATGTGGGCATATATAGCTAAAATACGCTCCCCCATATCTTTCACACCTGTGGGTAATTTAATCTTGCTTGCAGGAATAACCTTCACGCCATCTTGCAATTCAAGTTCTTGCATATTGAGCAATGTTGATTTATTGATGTTTAATATTTCACCCAACTCCACACGATCTTGCTGTGCGCTAGTATTCGTATTGAGCGAATGACTATATTCCACCTCTTTCCATTGCTGATTAAACTCGGTTTCTCCGATCACCAGCATGCCCCTAACCGACACATTTTGTGGGATCATCCAGCCATCTAGTGTTAAAAATTGCACTAGGTGCTTAGCAATACTGAGCTGCCCTTCCTTGGTAAAACCATGCTGCATGGCCTCTAACACTAATAAATCTATCGATTCTACGGGCTCATACTCGGTTGCATCAGCCGCTTCAATTCGCACTACAAAGTCATCAAGCTGCAAGTCTTTAACTAACTGCTGTAAAGATAATATTGCGCCAGGATGTACATCCACCAAAATGACGTTGATTTGCTGTGATGTAAAAGTATTGCTGTCTTTATAATAGCTCAACAAAGGCAATAATAACGGCGCAAATGGGCCACATGCAGGGTATAAAATGGTGATTGACGGTGAGTGTTTTAGTTTACTTTGTATCGCTTGATCAACTCCCCTTGCATAACCTTGAATGCGATAAACATCCTTTATGGTGTGTTTACAGTTATAAGGAGACATAATTAAGCCAGATGCCGACACATATTGCCGCGTTAACTGCTCTTGGCTGAGCTGCGCCAATGCCATTGATTGTACAGCTTGATCGTACATAGCTTCGAAAGCGTAAACTAACTGAAGGTGTTCAACTTGAGTGTTACTCAATACCAACGTCATCGCATCCACAAAACTTTTTTGCAAAAGTAACTGACGCTGGCCTGTTGTTAATTTAGCTTTCAAAAGAGACTCAAGCTGAGTACGTATCGAATGCTTTAATAACTCATCAACTTGGGGATCCGCGTATTGCAAACTTGCTGTAGGTTGTGAACTTTGCGCTTCCATACTGAAATGTCCCTTTGATATCCAATTACCATGTTAAATCCCATTACGGAATTAATGCTACATTCAGTTAAGAGCTTAGTTTAAAAAATATAAGGTACAACTTTAATTTTCATTTATTTTATATGGCTTTTAAGTTATTTGATTTATATCAAATATCGTAAAAAAACATTATAAAAAATAAATACCTTAATAAATGCGGCTTTTTTTAATTTTCTGAGAATGACACAGGTACGTTAGAAAAAATATTACACCTTATTACACGGCATAATTGTTATTCTTATAAATAACTGCAGGCTTGATTTTGCTTAGTTTTATAATGAGTTCATATTTATATATTGCACAATTCGAGGACTATTCGTCCTATTTGGACAACTACCATGCGGCAGTGTATGTTGCCAAACAATTAAACTGCCCGCTTTTGCAGGCAAAGGCGTACTGTGCCATTGTTGGCAATTAAAATGATGTGGATTGGTGTTTTTAGGTAAGCTAGCAAGCCAGCCGTCTATTTTTTTATGAAAACCAGGAACACAACTAAACGCACCTTGATCAGCGGTAACGTCAGTAAGGTACAGTAACCCTTGCGTTGCAAAGGTGAGCGGTTTATTAAAATTAATATCCCAGTGCAGATTTGGCCCGGGAAACTGCCAACTCAATGTCTCTGGCGGGTTAAAACCAACCCTATCAGTACTTACAGTTAAATTACTTTTACCCCACAGTTGCTCAAAAACATCCCGCACCTGAGGCTGCTTCCGAATAGCTTGCATTGTTATATCATTAAAAATTTGTACCATAACTCCTTGTTTAAGATCATGATTTCGGTACCATGAAGCAGGATTGTGTTTATCCATATTCAAACGTTCATAAATCATATTACAAACGTTTTCACATAGCGTTTTTTCCACCAACTCAGGAATAATAACGTAACCATTATCATCCCAGCTTTGCCACTGCTGTGACGTTAAAACATAATGACGAGGCTGATTTAGTAATATTTTTTGTTGTTTTGGGTCTTTTTGCTGAAAAAATGCTGCTACCTTTTCATTTAACTTACTTTTAACTGTATTTGAAATAGCTATGCCATAACGCTGTTCTACCCAGTTTTCGAACGTTAAAAAACTATCCGATGAAAAAATGAATTCTATCGTCGGTGTGAGCCCTAAGCCTAAAGTATCCATGATCATGACATCAAGCGACCATTCGCCTTCTATTATTTTTTTATCCGCACAGCCTTGTTTTTGTAATTGCGCTTTGTGCCACATTCGTTTTAATTGAAATAGACCTAAGCGCCCAGTTTCTTTATAACAAGGTAGTATGCTCTGCGCTGTTGTGTGCAGAGATGGCACTTTTGCTATCAATTCATTTTGCATAATAACTCCTTTTTCTTGCCTGATTTTAGACAAGCAAAACACCTTAAATTGATTTATTAACGCTAACTAAACTTAGTTAGAATAGAGTGCTATATTACTGTAAGCAACAATTGTAATTGCTAAATACAGGGAGTGGTATGAACACTGAGATTGAAAAAATTCTCGCCTTTGTTACTCATATTGGAATAAAGCACAGGTATCAAACGTTAAACGAAAAGACTTTTTTGCCGGGAATTAAAGTAGCCCAGGGAACTTTACTACTTGATTTAGAAAAATGCCTCTACCCTGGTGACATCCTTCATGAAGCAGGGCATATTGCAGTAACCTCAGAGACAAACAGAACCTGTTTAACCGGCGATATGAAAAACCATGATCACCAAGCCGCTGAAGAAATGACCGCGATTGCATGGTCATGGGCCGCAGCCTGTTACTTAAATATTGCACCCGATGTTTTATTTCATAAACACGGTTATAGAGGCAGTTCAGCTAGCTTAATAACCGCTTTTAGCAATAATACTGGCTTTGGCTATCCGCTGTTGTATTCATGGTTTATGTGCGAACAACCTGATCACCCCAACGGTTATCCAAACATGTTGAGGTGGCTTAGAGATGACGCCTACACACAAGCTCAACTAAAAAAATTACAATAAATACGATAAGGAATATACGTGCTTGATAATAACTTTTCCTCAGAGCAGCTTGCTTTACTATGTGCTGACTTAGCTCAACTAAGATTAATAGCCGATTTAACACTTGCACCTACGATGCCTTACTTTGCTGAAAAACCTTATCCAATTGGCCGCTGTAGAGAAATAAGAGACGAGGTATTTACATTACTACAAGCACAACTGCCGCACACAAACAAACCTGGACTTAGCTTATTAAAAGGTCTTATTGCACAGGGCAATCCTTTACAAAAAGCCTGGGGTTCACTGCGGGATGAGTATTTTCAAAACGCATTTATTATTGGTCCTTGGTATATTGATGTTTCTAACGACACCGTGAATGCCAATAAACCCAGAGTAGAGATTTTGCCTTTAGCGACATCAAACTTTACCCCAATTAAAGATTTTACTCAGTTTGTAAAAATAGCCCGTAACTATTGGAAAGTTGAGGTGTATAGAAATGATGTATGCCCAGCACTTGCGCCTTATATGCCACTTTTATGCGTTGGCGATAACGGTACTAGCTGGCTAGGAGCTGCAAACGACGACATGCTAAACATCGCAATAAACAGCCAATTTACCCAATCAAAAGCAATATTAAAAGTTCTGCCAAGCCCACCAAAAGAAATAATACAGCGCTGGCAATCGCTGTTATTAAACTTCACTCACGACCCTTTATTGATAACAAAAGGAGATGCAATCATCTTTTGTGATGAATACAGTAAAAAGTTACAGCACCCCGATCTAGCACACAGGGATGCCGCTGTGATTGCCTATTCATCGTTACCAAAGTCAGTGTGATTTAGAATATCAGTGCAACACTCATTGTAATGATGTGTAATAGAAAAGCCTGCCCTTGTCCCTGTACTCCTTAGAATTTATAAAGCGCTATGACACCTAGACTTATAGCGCTTTAACAAATTGTTAGCTAAAACGCTTGTAACCCCTGCCATGCCAATTGCAGCGCAAGTAAGGTTAAAACAACCCGAAAAATACGTTTAAACTTCTCGGCAGAAATACGGTGTAATAACTGTAAACCAAGCCACGTGCCAAGCGCACCACTGATGATCATTGCCGCAACTAAAGGCAACCACTGCCAAAACGAAAAACCTACAAAGCCATACAAAATAGCTTTAAAAGTATGTTGCACACTCATACAAGCGGAAAAAGTAGCGGTATATCTTAGCTTTTCATAATTATTAACATACAAACAACTGCCCACTAACGGGCCACTTGCGCCAACAAACATCGATAAAAATGTTGTCACAGCACCAGCTGTACTGCGCCATAAAGCTGAGGTTTCACGCAACTTTGGCGTCACTCCCCATAATAAATAAAGTACAAACCCTGCCACGACAATTTTCATCAATTCAAGTGGAATACGGGTCACAATAGACGACGCAGCAAACGCACCAATAAGCCCACCGAGTGAAAAGTACGCAAACATACTTTTATCAAGGTGTTTAAAAGTCAGCATAAACCTATTGGCATTTGAGCCCAGCTGCACTAACCCATGCACCGGAATAACAATACTCATAGGCAATAACGATGCCATCACCACCAACAACATCAACCCGCCACCAGCACCAAAAGCCGCCGAAATCATCGACGTTACAGCCGATAATATAATAAGCCCAATCACGCTGAGCGGCGTTAATAAATCGCCAGCTAAAAATTCCATATAAGATCACTTGGCAAGTAAAAGAGAATAATGACGTTAACATGAGTAAAAATAAGATGCGAGTACCTAAAGCACCAGTAAAATGAAGCGCTTATTTCAATAAAATAAAAATAAGCGATGAGCTATTAAAACAATAAAACACTTCGCCTTAAACATAAAAAAACCCGCAAAATTGATTACTCAAATTTGCGGGTTTTTTAGGGTTTTTAAATCAACGAATTTAAAAACCGATATTGGTGGAGCTGGGGGGATTTGAACCCCCGTCCGAAAAGCCTCGACCGTCGGTACTACATGTTTAGTATTGTCATTTAATTAACCTTTAAGTCCCGGACAAACACGGTAAGTAAAGGCGAGGCCGCTTAGTTTTAGCGCTTCAACCCCGGCCAGGGTTTCCGTCGCGATCAGGTGTTAGGGTGACACTCCAAAATCCAGTCCACAAGAATACATGGAAGGAGCGCTAGCTAGCCTAAGCTGCTAGAGAGTAGTTATCGTCGTTTGCGATTACTTTAAGTTGCGGCTTTTTAACGAGGCAAACCGCACCTCGACATGCACCTTGGGCTTCTTGAATTCCGTCGAATCCTAATCAGCCCCTGAATTAGTAAACTCATTCAGAGCGTGCAGCCAGTATAACCGAGTAACGCGCTGATACTCAAGGCCCTTTTATGCTTTATTTTATATTGCTATGTAGTTGCTGATTAAACACGCAACAAATGTTACTACCCCCTCCTAGATCAAGCAAATAAATAACATTTACTTAACAATATTTGAAAGTTATGTTCAAATGGTCTGCTACTTTGAAAATGCCTGACTATGGGTTTTAGCCGAGCGGCATATAAATAAAAAATATCTACATCCAAAATAATAAAAACAGGCATATTACATAGGAAATTAATAAATGTCGTTGTTTATACATAACCCTGTAACGGGTTTTGTGTCACTGCTTGAGCACCCTAAAAATAGTGGTTTCCCAGTGACAAGTTCGCAACTTATTGAGTTAATCGAACAGTCTCCGTTTGCTGATTTTGCTATAGTCAGTGCAAATATTGGTAAGCTATTCTCACCGAGCAAAAACTATCAGGATGATTCTTTAATTGTTACTCGTGCACTGGATGCGTCGGTATTCATTCAAGTTGATGAGAAAAATATGGTCGCTGAAGCCACATTAACCACGGCTAAAGGTGGGGCCTTAATGTCGATTGACAAGGCTCGCGAAGCACTCGTTGATGCTGGCGTATTACATGGCATTAGCACTCGTGCTCTGGACAATTTTTTAGGTCAGCAATTTGACAAGCCTGCGGGTGTTTCCTATAGAGCGATTGTTGCTCATGGTCGTAGACCAAAAGAAGGCAGCGACGCTAAATTTGTACGTTTGTGCGCTACAGCACAAGATCGTGTATTGAGTCCACAAGCAAAAGAAGGTGGTAAGGTCGATATGCGCAATTTAGGCGCGATCATCACTGTAAAACCGGGCACTCCTCTAATGCAGCGTGTTGCTGCAACTCCTGGGGAAGATGGTTATACGGTATTTGGTGATGTGCTGCCCGCCATACCAGGTAAAGATCTACCATTACAACCATTTGAAGGCACTAAACTCGATCCAACTAATCCCAATGTACTGATTGCAGATTGTAAAGGTGTGCCTGTCGCCCTCCCTCGTGGCATGCGCGTTGATGACGTGTTGTGTTTTGATAATGTTGATATTGGCACCGGTCATGTTGATTTTGACGGCAGCGTAATTATCAGTGGCGATATAAAAGATGGTATGCACGTGCGTGCCAGTGGTGATATCACGGTATTGGGATTTGTTGAATCAGGCCAGATCGAAAGTGCCAGTGCGGTCACAATTATGCTCGGTGCAATTGGTCGTAAGCGTGAAAATGACGAAGCGTTTACTTGCAAAATTAAAGCCGCTCGGACTATTTCAATTGGCTATGCCCAGTATTGCCATATTCATAGCGAACAAGATCTCTTTATTGAACGACAAGCATTACATTGTGACTTGAGTGCTCGGCGGTTGATCCGCGTTGGTAAAGCAAATAATCCGCGCGGTAAAATTATTGGCGGCAATATTTTAGATGCCATGCGAATTGAAACCGGAGAGCTAGGTGCCCCATCGGGCACAAAAACCCGAGTTTTCATCGCGCAGTATTGGCATGACTTGAGACAAAAACAATTGCAAATTGCCGATTTTGAAAAACTGTTAGCCACTAAATCCGCAGCATTAAAGCAAGCACGTAAAAAAGCAGTTAAAATTCCAGCACCAGCAAAACGACAATTATTTTTAGACAAAATTAGTGCTAGCGAGCAACAAATTAATATTCGTATTGCCAACACCAAACGTAAAAAACATTTAGTAAAACAAAAAATAGCACAGCTTTTAGCTACTAGCCGTTTAAAAATTAATGAGTTAATGCATCCCGGTGTGGAGCTAAAAATCGCAAAAGATTCAAAACACTTTTCGCGTATTTATCCGCCCCACTTAGTTAAAATGAGCGAAGGTAAAATTACTCAGTCGTTTTAACGGCTGAGTCTTCGTTGTCACCAGCTTGCTCTGCATCTTCCGGCACTTCTGCAGCTAAAGGCCAGCCACCCAGCTGTTGCCAACGATTAACTATCAAACAATATAGCTCTGCCGTACGTTCGGTGTCATATAATGCTGAATGAGCCTGTTTGTTGTCAAATTCAATGCCAGCTGCACGACATGCTTTAGCAAGTACCGTTTGACCAAGTGCCAAACCCGCTAATGAGGTTGTGTCAAAACTAACAAACGGATGAAATGGCGTACGCTTAATATTATTACGTTCTATTGCTGCATTTAAAAAACCATGGTCGAACGCCGCATTATGAGCCACTATGACTGAACGTTGACAACCCGCAGCTTTTTGAGCTTTACGTACCACTTTACAAATTTCTTTGATCGCTTCCTCTTCAGATACTGCGCCACGTAATGGCGAGAAAGGATCAATACCATTAAAATCAATAGCGGCTTGTTCAATGTTTGCGCCTTCAAATGGCTCAACATGAAAATGCACAGTATGATCAATACTGAGTAGGCCTTCATCATCCATTTTTAATACTGACACCGCAATTTCTAACAGTGCATCGGTTACTTTATTAAAGCCTGCAGTTTCAACATCAATAACCACCGGGAAAAAGCCACGAAAGCGTTTTGCGAAAAGAGTTTGTTCAGTATTTGCCATAGTATTCTTGGTTTGCCAGAGTAAGCTGGCTATTATGTCAAAAATCATAGTGGCTAGGCTAGCGCTTTACAGATTAAATTAACACTTACATTTAGGCATATAACTTGCTTTACTTAACTAGAACTAGAGCTAGCTAACGACACTTTGATGACTGTTAGCCTCTGTAAATGCAGCTTTTGCCAAGATATTGGCGTAATAAATTGTTGGAGATCCCGTAATGAAGCTTTCAATGCTGTTTATCAGTCTAAGCATTGCAACTGCATGCCTTTCAGATACGGCCAGCGCTGCAATGCGCCAGTACACAGCCACGGCAGATAACTCACAATGGGAAGTTGTAAAAACAACTCGCTTACAATGCCAATTAAATCATGAAGTTCCATATTATGGCGAAGCTATTTTCAGCGCTACCGCGAGCAAAAATAAAGACCTGCTATTTAACTTGGATATGGTTGTCCGTCCTGACAATTACAGTATTGCTGGTTTAAAAGCAGTCCCGCCAATCTGGCGAGCAGGTTTACCAGCACGTGATATTGCTGACATGAAATTACTACGAAAATTTGACGGCGAACTGGGTAACAAAACGGCATGGGAAATGTTGACCGAGCTTGAAAAAGGCTACCAACCTACTTTTTATTACCAAGACTGGCAAAATAGTGCCGATAAAATTGCCGTTGGCTTATCGAACATTAATTTTAAACAAGCCTATTGGGCATTTTTACAATGCCGCGATGAATTACTGCCATACAGCTTTGAAGATATTTCCTTCACGATTATGAATTATCAACCAAATACCAGTAAACTTACTAAATCATCAAAACAACGTTTAGATAAAATTGCTGAGTATTTAAAGTACGATACGACGATTGCGGCTATTTCGATTGACTCATACACAGATAGCTACGGTGGTCGTTGGAACAACTTAGAGCTGTCTAAAAAACGAGCTCAAGCGATCAAAGAATATATGGTGAGCCTAGGAATTGATGAAACTAAAGTTGAAACGCAAGGCTTTGGTGAAAAACGTCACGTAGCGACTAACGATAATATTTTGGGCCGCGATAAAAACCGCCGCTTAGTGATACAAATTGAGAAAATGTAGCTAAAAGAAGTAATGCCTTTTAGCTACATGACGACTGTTGTTAAGGGTTAAGCTTTTTAAACGTGGCTCTTTTTTTCAACCAACCATCACCAAACTGAAACACCGCTAAGCTCAGTAATATGATGGCAGCGCCAATAAGTAATTGTTGATCAATTGCTTCATTATTTAACCAGCCCCCTAAGCCAATCGCAAAGCTTGGTGTGATCAAGGTGGTTAGCGCCACGGTACTAGCTGGTAATTTTTGTAACACATGAAAATAAGCAAGCGAACCAACCAATGAGCCAAACACGCCCAAATACACAATTGACCACAGTGATTTTACTGTCCACGTACTCGTATTGAGCTCACCATCGAACAACCACCAAGTAATAAAAAATAAGGGCGTAACAAATACTAATGCACCAAATGTGGTCGCCATTGGATGAATAGCAATTTTTATTCGCTTGATCATCACCCCACTTAAACTAAAAAAGCACACAGCCATAAATACGTAAGCTAAACCCTGCATTTGCATCAATGAGCCTTGCATGTGTTTTTCACTTACCAAAAATAACCCCAATAGCGCAAATGCTAACGCAATTAGTTTAACAACGCTGAATTTTGGCTCGTTGAGTAATCGCTGTGCTAATAAACCAGATAAAATTGGTGCCAGACCAAACATTAATGATATCAGCCCTGATGGAACTGTTTTAGCTGCCATATAACTCAACAGCATGCCACCATATATGCCGATACTCGAATAACCATACAAAAAACACGCACGACGGTGCCAAGGGACACGAATATTAGCAATCGCCACAACTAATGCAGCCAGCACTAATCCTATCAACATCCGTAACAATACCGCGAGCGTTGGTGTAACAGACTCACTGCTCCAAACAATTCCCAAAGGCGTTGTTGACCAAATTAAGACCATTAAAAAATATGATGCTTTAACGCTCACAAGCGGATCCTTTTAGCAAAGTGGCGATAACAAAGAGAAAGGAGATACAGCACTAACCGCTTTGAAATCGCGGTTAGTAAAAAACAACTTAACCGCAGCGCAGCAATGGGCGCACAACTGATAGATTCAGCCATGGGCGCATGGTTAGGGCTCGGTTAACTTGTTGCATGTAAATAGTATTCTTAATAATAAATTGAATTTATAGAAATAGCAGAACTGGTTAATAAGTCAACTGCTAGAGTGGTTTTTATACCAAAAACTGACTTCACAATGATGGCTTGTAAATCATAAGTTACATTTAATTTCTTTGATTTGTAACAAAACTATTTAAGTTTGTGCCAACTAGTTATATCTTGCCTGCCTCTCACGATGTTTTAGGGGCAAAAAGTGCTTAAAAATAAAACAATAGGCAGCATGTTAATTGTTGCAGGTACCACTATCGGCGCAGGGATGTTGGCGCTACCAATCGCTTCTGCGGGACTTGGCTTTACAACCGCATTAGCATTAATTATTTCAATATGGGCGTTAATGACTTATACCGCATTATTAATGCTCGAATTACATCAACATGCTGATCGCGATGCCACGCTAAATACGTTAGCAAAATCATGGTTAGGTAAACGCGGCCAATATCTGGCTAATTTTTCGGTGATGTTTTTATTCTATGCGCTTTGCTCAGCTTACATTGCAGGTGGTGGTGCGCAACTACAAGAAAAAATAAATAACGGCTTTAGCCTCGATATTGCTCCGCAAGTAGGTTCAATCATTCTAGCGATTGTAATAGGCACAGTTGTTACCTTAGGCACCAGTAAGGTCGATAAGCTAAACCGAGTGTTATTTAGCATCAAAATTGTGGTACTGGCGAGCTTATTTTATATGTTAACCCCGTATGTTCATGGCCAACATTTACTCGAAATGCCCATTGAACAAGGCCTTATTTTATCAGCTATTCCTGTGGTATTTACCTCTTTTGGTTTTCATGGTTCGATCCCATCGATCGTTAAATATGTTGGTTTAGATATTAAAACCTTACGCCGTGTCATGATTGCCGGAGCAGCTTTACCGCTGGTTATTTACATTTTTTGGCAGTTGATCAGCCAAGGTATGATGAGTCAAGCTGAATTACTAAAAAGCTCTGGCTTACCAGGCTTTGTGGCAAGTATTGCCAGTATCGCTAATAACGCAGCTGTTGCCACTGCAGTTAACCTATTTGCAGACTTAGCACTGGCAACATCATTTTTAGGGGTGAGCCTAGGATTATTTGATTTCTTTGCTGATGCCTTTAAAAAAGGAGATGGTAATAAAGATCGGATAAAAACAGCCCTCATTACTTTTATCCCGCCATTAGGATTTGCATTGTTTTACCCACAAGGTTTTATTATGGCGCTTGGCTATGCAGCTATCGCTTTAGTCGTACTAGCAGTGTTTTTACCCGTAGCAATGGTTTATAAGCAGCGTAGCAACGATAAAGGCGGCTATACAGTGCGTGGTGGTAATTTTGGTCTGGCAGTAGCGGCGCTTTGCGGCGTGCTTATTATCAGCGCCCAAGGGCTGCAGATGGCAGGTTTAATCCCCGCGATAGGTTAATGCAAAAAGGCACCTAAATGGTGCCTTTTGGTATTTTAACTAACTTGAGTTAGATTAAACATGTGTTTAACTCAATCATCAAGCTTTGCAAATAGCTTTGGCAAATCTTGCTCTGCTATAGGCGGGCTGTAGTAATAACCTTGCACTATAAAGCAGTTATTGTTTTGTAAAAACTCCACTTGCTCTATAGTCTCAACGCCTTCGGCTACCACATTCAATTTTAGCTTTTGTGCCATCGCTATAATTGCCGCAGTGATCTCCATGTCATTTGGATCATCCGGTATATCTTTAACAAACGAGCGATCAACTTTTAAAATATCAACCGGAAAACGTTTTAAGTAGCTCAATGACGAATAACCCGTGCCAAAGTCATCTATCGATATTGACACCCCAAGCGCTTTTAACTGATGTAATTGCGTAATTGCCGCTTCCACATTACCCATTAGCATACTTTCGGTTAATTCCAGGTGTAACCGCTTAGCCGACACCTTGGTTTTCTTAATAATCGATGCCAATAATGGCACTAACTTAGCATCTTTAAACTGACGAGCAGAGAGATTAATCGAAATATTATTTTCTCGCCCTTGCGCTGCTAATCTTGCTGCAAACTCACACGCTTCTTGTAGCACCCAAGCACCTAACTCAACTATTAAACCTGTTGCTTCAGCTATTGGGATAAACTTGGTAGGTGGGATCATCCCTTCAGTTGGGTGGAACCAGCGGATCAAGGCTTCATAACCGACCACATGCTGAGTGCGACTATCAACTTGTGGTTGATAGAAAATCACAAATTGCCGTGCTTTGATTGCTAAACGCAGTTCGTTTTCAATAAACAGTCGCTCATTTGCTGCAGCATCTAATTCTTGGCTATAAAAGTGATAAGTATTACGCCCTTTTGCTTTAGCCTCATACATAGCTAAATCAGCGTGTTTTAATAACTGGTCTTCTTCTTTGCTATCATATGGTGCCATAGTAATGCCAATACTAGCACTAATAATGACCTCGTTATTGCCAAGCATTATTGGCACATTCAATGTTTTTTGAATCGTGTTAGCAACATCCATTGCATGCTCTTGACGCTCAATTCCACTGAGTAAAACTGCAAACTCATCGCCACCTAAACGGGCAATTGTATCTTCCGCTCGCAGTCGTTTTTTCAAACGGTTAGCAACCTCAACTAGTAGCTGATCGCCTGCATCATGACCAAGTGTATCGTTAATACGCTTAAACTCATCTAAATCAAAATAGAATAAAGCAAACGCATAATGGCCACGCTCTGCAAGCGCCATTGACTTACGTAATTGCATTCTAAAGAAGGTACGGTTAGCCAGCCCTGTTAAGGTGTCGAAATAAGCCAATTGCTCCATTTTCCGCTGGCTTTCTTTAACAAACGAAATATCCTGTGCTGAGGCAACATAACTGGTGATGCTGCCACCGTCTTCGCGAATTGGTGAGATACTGAGCGACACCCAGATTGGCTTTTTATCTAGACCTTGGATCAAAGTATCGCCACGCCAATAATTTCGGCTGCGTAAATCAATATCAATGTCATCAACCAAAATAGCCATTTCTTTGGCGATAATACTTAATAGCGGTGACTGCATAAAGTGATTTTCTTCAAATCCGGTCATTTCTAACATTTTTGGATTGACGTATTCAATCACGAAGTTTTGATCGGTGATGACCACTGCAGTGCCAGAAAAAGCAACCGCTTTAGATAATCGATTTGCGGCTTTTTCGGCAATCTCTTTTTCTGTAATACGCTGATTCAGACCATCAATAAGCTTACGAATTTCAATAGCCATATCGCGAAAAGAGCCATTTAAAGTACCAATTTCGTCTTTATTTTCTTTTGGAAATTCAATTTGTAAGTGCCCTTTGCCAAAGCTGGTTACCGCATGTACTAATGAATGAATACGACGTAACACCAGTTGGTAAAGTGCTTGATGTAATAACAGTGCGACTAAAATGGCATATAAAATAAACAACCCAAAAAACTTCACTTTTAGCTCTTCAAGTGCTGAAAGTGCTGATGAACGTTTTTTGTAAATTCCTATATACCAGTCTAAATTATCAACTTTACGAATATTAATGATGTGCGTTTCACCATCTTGTACAAAAGAGTCTGCGTATTCTGGTAAATGCATTTTGATAGTTTGATTGATCAGCTCTTGTAGATCGCCATTAACAAAATCATGAGTGCGTAGTGGTTTGCCTGCTTTACCGTAGGTTTCGTAAAGATTTTTATTCAGATCAGGATGAGCAAGTAATTGCCCTTGGCTATCAAAAACAAATAAGTGCTGCTCCTTGTCACCGATCGGTAATTGCGAAATAAGCGTATCGAGTGCTAAATCGCTGCCAGTAACACCTAAAAATTCATTTTCAAGATAAACTGGCACCAGTAAACTCACCACCCATTTATGCCAAATTTTATCGTAGTAAACTTTAGACCACACAGCCGAGCGGGTTGGGTTAAGCGCTTCTTTTGCGTAATTAAAACTTTGATTATCAATAAACTGATGAGAGCCTGCAACATTCAGAGCCCAATTAGGTGGCGCAATACGGATAAAATTATCTTTGGTGATTAAATAAAAGTTAAAGAAATCTTGGATCAAGGTAGGCGCTACAATTTTCCATAGCGATTCAGAATCATTAATGAGTTTTTTATAAAAAGGTGAGTACTTATCTTGTGGCATAAAAGCCGCAGATAAACCATCATCAGAGGCACTGCGAATACTGCCATCGGGGTCAAAGCTGAGCTGCGCACTTTGGCTACTGAGCAATTGCGAGGAATTATAAAATAATTGGCTAGAGACGACATTATTCGCTTGCTCCGCAATATTAATTTTGGTTTTCACCAGAGTATTAAACTGACGGATCAGACGTTCGCTGGAATGCTTGAGAACTTCATGTTCTTCAAATACCAATTGTTTTTCTTCTGATTTTAGCATTAACACCGCTGCACAGATCCCAGCAATTAAACAAATTGCCGAAATTAACAGCGAAAGCTTCATACTCAACGAATTTACACCAAAGCGTGATGGTGGGCGTCTATACACCACAGGACAACCTTATTTTTAATAATTATTTTTATTTAAATTCACCTAAATAAATATACCAGATCCCTATTTAGATTTATAAATTTTTCGTTGAAATTACTGAAAAAATCCCATATCAAAAATAAACTATCCTTTGGCGGCGATAAAACCCGCTAGAGTGTTGACTTTATAGCCCACTCTCCATACATTAAGAGTATGAATATAATATTTTCGCAATTACATTTTTCGTTTTTTAGCTTCTTTAGATAGAAGAGGCTTACCTGTTTGCGAGATTAAATCAACCGAATAGCAAAGCCTCCCAATTGGGAGGCTTTTTTGTTTTTATTACCCAAAAGGTAATTTTTTGGAATGAGGAACCCAAAAATGACTAATGATGTACTTAATTCACTTAGACACGATATCAATGAAATTGATTCTGACCTATTAGTGCTATTAGCAAAACGTCGCCGTATTAGCCACGGCGTTGTAGAATATAAGATTGCTAATAATAAACCGATACGTGATGAGGCCCGTGAACTTGCCTTGTTAGAAAAACTCATCGGTTATGGTAAGTCTCTTGGTTTGGACGCTTATTATGTGAATAACGTTTTCCAAACAATTTTAGAAGATTCAGTACTTAATCAACAAGCCATGTTACAGAAGAACTTAAACCCAGATGCTATGAGTGAAACACACCGTGTTGCTTATTTAGGTGGTCAAGGTTCTTACAGCCAACTTGCTTGTCATAAATATTTTAGCCGTCGCCCAGGTAAACTTGTTGAAATGGGCTGCTCTAGCTTTGAACAGATCACTGGTAAAGTTGAAAATGGTCAAGCAGATTTTGGCTTATTACCTATTGAAAACACCAGCTCTGGCAGTATTAACGAAGTGTTTGATTTACTGCAACACGCACAAGTCTCCATCGTTGGTGAAGTAACCCACAGTGTTGAACATTGTTTACTGGTCACACCGGGTACTGAGCTTAGTCAGATCAGTAAGATTTTTGCTCACCCGCAACCATTCGCTCAATGTAGTCGCTTTTTACAAGGCTTAGGAGATATTCAACATGAAACATGCGATTCAACCTCAAGCGCTCTACAATTAGCATTAGATACCCCTAATAGCGCAGCAATTGGTTCAGCTCAAGCGGGTAAGAATGTGGGTTTAGAAGTGATTAAATCAGGCCTTGCGAATCAACGTGAAAATCATAGCCGTTTTATTGTAGTTGCCCGTAAGCCTCTTTATGTATCAAAACAGATCCCGACTAAAACCAGTTTAATTATGGCAACTAAACAACAAGCAGGTTCTTTGGCTGATGCGTTGATGATTTTCAAAGAACATAATATCAACTTAGTAAAACTAGAATCACGCCCTGTGCCGGGTAACCCATGGGAAGAAGTATTCTATGTGGATTTAGAAGCAAACCTGGTTGATAACCATGTTAAGCAAGCACTTGAAGAACTTAAAGAACACACCCAATATGTACGCGTACTGGGCTGTTACCAAAGTGAATCGCTGCAAGCTGTTAGTATAGAAAGTTAAGCGCTAAGTAAAATATAAAAAAGGGCTAAAATTAGCCCTTTTTTATTATCTGTTTTTCACACAGCGGTTATCAATCAAGTACTTTCGCATCATTAGCTTTGTTTAACAGGCTGCGACTTTGCGTTAAAAAATGCGCAGTAGCATCTGAAAAATACGCTTTAGCATCCGCAAATGAATCAATTAAAGCGGCCTTATCACCGGCTTTTAATTTTGCCAAGGTACTTGCAAACGTATCTTGATATTGTGCAAGTAAAGGCTCTACGTTATCAAATTGCGCTAGCATAATGTCTGAATAAAGCTCTGGTGATTGTGCGAATAAGCGCCCTACCATCATCAACTCTAATTGGTAAATCGGTGATGAACAACTGCGGAGCTCTTCGAGGGTATGACCTTGTTTTGCTAAAAACTGGCCGTATACAAAAGTGGTTAAATGGCGCATAACCTGAATAATTTGCATAGCTTCATCGTGCTTTTGCGCATCGAGTTCAACAAGTTGACAGCCCCACACTTGCAGTTGCGATAATAAACCTTGGGCAATCTCATGGTTACGGCCTTCGCAAACCACCACTGTTTGCTTTACCCAATGAGAAATATCAGGACCAAACATTGGATGTAAACCGACTACAGGACCGCTATGCACTGCTTTTAATACTTTTAACGGTGCTTGCTTAACTGAAGTAATATCAACTAATAAACAATCATCATCGAGCTTAGGTAAGGCAGTGACCACTGTTTCTAAGGCATTAATTGGCACACTGATCATCACCAGTTTTGCACCCGCTAATATTTCTTGCGCGTTACTTTGCTGTTCTTTGTCGAGTATTCTAACTTCATACCCTGAGCGGATAAATTGCTGAGCAAACAATTGCCCCATAGCGCCTTGACCACCAACAATCACAATAGGTGATAACTGTGGCGCGCTACATGCTAATTTAGCCTGTTGATTTTGGTAAGCTTCGCGCATCATACGGCGTAGGATATCTTCCACCAATTCAGGATTAACACCTTGGTTAATCGCTTCTTGGCGACGAGCAGCTAATAAAGTAGCTTCACGATCAGGCGCATGCAGTGGCGCACCCGTTTGTTGTTTGATTGCGCCGATCTGCTCGGTAATACTATTACGTCTAGCCAGCAGTGCAACCAACTGGGCATCACATTCATCGATCCCCTCTCTTAACTTATCTAACTCTTTTATATCCGCCACGCGACTACCACCTTAGAAACTGCAATTTCGTACATTTAAATTTACATAAAAGTAAACTAATCAATACGATAAATACTAACAGGATCGCTTAGTTGTTAAAAGGCTAAATAAGCAAAAGAATGAGGGTTTAAGCGTTAAGCCATAAGTTATAAGTTGGCCGAGTTGTATTTGATTTATGAGTAATTCTTGGATGGGTATTTTTTTACTGGACCTCTCTGTGCTCTAATCAAGTTATGGTGATCACTTTAACGTTGAGCGATCTTAATCTTTTAACTTTATCCTTTAACCTCACTAGCCTTCTAATTCGATAACTTTACTCTACCTAACTTACTATCTCTAAAAACCAAAACGGGTTGCAGCCCGAAGGTTGCAACCCGTTTTTTTGCGTTGATAAACAGCGCGTATTAGTTAAGTTTTTCTCTAATACGTGCAGATTTACCAGAACGCTCACGTAGATAGTAAAGTTTCGCACGGCGAACTGCACCGCGACGCTTAACTGCTACGCTATCGATAAGAGGGCTGTGCGTTTGGAATACACGCTCAACACCTTCACCGTTCGAAATTTTACGAACTGTGAATGCTGAGTGAAGACCACGGTTACGCTTAGCGATTACAACACCTTCAAAGGCCTGTAGACGCTCTTTAGCACCTTCTTTTACTTTTACCTGTACAACCACTGTATCACCAGGGCCAAATGCAGGTACGTCTGTTTTAAGCTGCTCATCTTCAAGCGCTTTAATAATATTTTGGTTTACTTTTGCCATTATGTTTCTCACTTTCCTAGGTGTAACTGTCTTCTAGCCACAAGCTTTTTGGTACTCTTGCTGAAATTTCGCGAGTAATACCGCTTGCTCCTCAGTCAGAGCTAGGTTATGCAACAAGTCAGGACGGCGTAACCAAGTTCTGCCTAATGACTGCATCAGCCGCCATTTTGCTATCTCTTGGTGGTTTCCGCTGAGTAATACAGCAGGAACCTGTTTGTCGTCCAATGTTTCTGGCCGTGTATAGTGAGGACAATCTAGCAAGCCATCCGAAAATGAGTCTTGCTCTGCTGACTGGTTGTGTCCTAATACACCCGGCACTAATCGCGCTACTGCGTCAATTAATGTCATGGCTGGTAGTTCACCACCACTCAAAATAAAATCACCAATCGACCATTCTTCGTCAACGTATGATTCTATTATTCTCTCGTCTATACCTTCATAGCGACCGGCAATTAAAATCAGTTTTTTAGAGCTGGCGAGTTCGCTTGCCCCTTGCTGATCTAATTTGCGCCCTTGCGGGGACATATAAATTACTTTTGCACCATCGCCTGCCGCCTGTTTGGCGTCAAGAATGGCTTGTTTCAGTGGTTCAACCATCATTAACATACCTGGACCGCCCCCGTAAGGACGATCATCCACGGTTCTATGCTTATCAATAGCATAATCTCGTGGGTTCCAGCAGTTAAAGTCGATCAGACCATTTTTTACTGCTCGACCAGTTACACCTTGCGTTGTAATGGCATCAAACATGTCCGGGAAAAGGCTGATAACCCCTACCCACAACGAACTCGTTTGACTCATTAAAAGCCAGGATCCCAGTCTACTGTAATTTCTTTTGCATCGTGCTTAATCTCTTTAATAACTGAATCAGTTAAAAACGGAATTAAACGCTCTGCTTGGCCAAATGCATCTTTATTGTTTGCTTTCACAACCAATACGTCATTTGAGCCTGTCTCCATCAGGTCATCAACGATGCCCAAGTCATAACCTTTATCGGTTACAACAGACATGCCAATGAGATCTCGCCAATAGAACTCACCTTGCGGGAGCTCTGGTAATTGCGCTGCATCCATTGAGATTTCTGCATGGGTATAAGCCATTGCTTCGTCTCGATCGTTTACTTGCGCAAATTTAGCGATAAAGCCTTTGTTGTGGCGACGCCAGTCGACCACTTCTAAGGTCTGCCATTTACCTTGCTGCCCTATCAACCACGGGCTGAAATCGAAGATCCCAATGGGATCATCAGTAAATGAATGTACCTTAAGCCAGCCCTTTATACCATATGGGGCGCCGAGCTTTCCTACGACAATTATTGATGAGGTGTTCTCTTGACTCATGGTTACACTTACGCCTATTAAGCCGCTTTACGAGCGTCTTTAACTAACTTATTTACGCGATCTGAAAGAGATGCGCCCTGACCTACCCAGTGTTCTACACGAGATAAATCTAAACGTACTTTTTCTTCTTGACCACTAGCAATTGGGTTAAAAAAGCCTACTTTCTCGATGAAGCGACCGTCACGCGAGAAACGGCTATCCGCAACCACAATTTGATAGAAAGGGCGTTTTTTAGCGCCACCACGTTGCAAACGAATAGTTACCATACCGTCCTCTAAATAGATTGACTGTTTTCATTAATAAGATTTACTCCCCAGTATGGGGAGCTGGGGAATTGTACGAGTTTTTAGCAACAATGCAAGTAAGAAGTGACTCGAAATGACTGTTAAGTTGATTAAACTATGATCTACGCGTTAAATCAGGCTATATAGAACTTTCAACGCATAATTTATCTACAAAAAAAGAGGCTATTTGCCTCTCTTTTTAGTTAACTGACTCGCTACATCAGCATGGCGTCAGTTAAAACATTAAAATTTAGGGCCACCGCCACCCATCATTCCTGGTGGTAACATGCCTTTCATACCGCGCATCATTTTCATCATGCCGCCTTTACCTTTCATTTTTTTCATCATTTTTTGCATCTGCGTAAACTGTTTTAACAGCTTATTGATCTCTTGTACTTGCGTACCAGAGCCCGCTGCAATACGCTTTTTACGAGAGCCTTTAATGATCTCTGGACGCGCACGCTCTTTTTTCGTCATTGAGCTGATGATCGCTTCCATCTGAATAAAGGTTTTATCACCCATCTGACCTTTCACTGCATCAGGCAGGTTTTGCATACCAGGTAATTTATCAAGCATTGACATCATGCCGCCCATGCTTTTCATTTGCTTTAATTGATCAGCAAAATCATCAAGAGTAAAGCCATCACCTTTAAAAACTTTTTCAGCAACTTTTGCAGCTTGCTCTTTATCGACTTTCATTTCGACTTCTTCGATCAATGAAAGTACATCCCCCATACCAAGTATACGCGATGCGATACGATCTGGATGGAAAGGCTCAAGCGCATCAGTGCGCTCACCAACACCCATAAACTTAATAGGCTTGCCGGTAATATGGCGGATTGATAGTGCAGCACCACCGCGCGCATCACCATCGGTCTTGGTTAGTATCACACCGGTCAGAGGTAATGCTTCATCAAACGCTTTGGCAGTATTGGCAGCATCTTGACCCGTCATGGCATCAACCACAAACAAGGTTTCGATTGGGTTAATAGCATGATGAAGATTTTTAATCTCGTCCATCATGTCATTATCAACATGCAAACGACCTGCGGTATCAACTAATACAACATCGATAAATTTCTTTTTCGCATGAGAAATAGCTGCCTTCGCAATATCAACCGGCTGTTGTGAAATGTCACTTGGGAAAAACTCAACACCTACTTCATCGGCCAGTGTTTCCAACTGTTTAATAGCCGCAGGACGATAAACGTCGGCACTGACTACTAATACTGATTTCTTTTTACGTTCTTTTAAGAATTTGGCAAGCTTAGCAACACTGGTCGTTTTACCCGCACCTTGCAGACCCGCCATCATTACAACGGCTGGCGGTTGTGCGTTTAGGCTCAACTCTTCGTTTGCTTCACCCATGGCTTTTTCAAGCTCTTCGCGAACGATTTTAATGAACACTTGCCCAGGACTTAGGCTCTTAGTTACTTCAATACCTACCGCGCGCTCTTTAACTTGTTTAACAAACTCACGAACAACGGGTAAAGCGACGTCGGCTTCTAAAAAAGCCATACGCACTTCGCGTAGTGTATCTTTTATATTGTCTTCAGTAAGGCGTCCACGGCCGCTGATATTCTTTAAGGTTTTACCTAATCGTTCTTGGAGGTTCTCAAACATGTAAAGGTTCCGATCAAACGTGATATACCAATTTCCCAACCAACGTTATTGCCGCAAGTTTAGCACTTACTATTAATAGCGCTGATTTCATATAATCAGTATTATTAAAATTTTAATTAAAAACAGTATACCGTAAATGGTGGCGCACAATACAGTGTTCAAGTGAGCTGTTTGAGTTTCTTTTTACAAACTCTATGCATTTGCCTCACTATAAAATACAATGCCATTACTCTAACAAGGAATATTTGACTCAAATTGAGTGGCCCAAGCACTATGCTGATTATTAGTTTAACTATTATTGCCAGTTTATTTTATATCTTCGCGACGTCTCACGTGCTGTCTCGGTTATTTCACCAACAAGGTCCGAGCCAAAAGCTGACGGTTATCCTCAGCACGGTGGCAATTTTAGCGCACATGTTATTACTGGTGAATTCAGTGTTTCGCGCCGATGGCCAAGATTTAAGTATTGTTAATGTATCACTATTAACCTGCTGGGTGATTGTGGTCTCTGTCACTACGGTGTCATTAAAATTCCCTGCCACATTATTACTGCCTGTTGTCTATGGCTTTGCTGCTTTGCTAACAATTGCCAGCTTATTTATCCCGCATCATATTTTATTGCAAAGTATTGATGTTGAAATAGGTTTAGTCACTCATATTTCGCTTTCCCTGCTTGCATACTGTGTGTTAATTATTGCCACTTTATATGGCGTACAGTTTTACTTTATTGATAAACGTTTAAAACGAAAAGACTTAGCGATTGTGCATAGCCATTTACCGCCATTAATGGTGGTTGAACGCCAACTCTATCACTTATTAACGCTAGGCACGGTTTTGTTAACCTTAGCGTTATTATCTGGTTTTATTTTTCTTGATGGCATGTTTGCTAGTGAATTTATTCATAAAACTGTTTTATCATTAATTGCTTGGGCTATGTTTGCAACGGTGACAATTGGTCACTTAAAGCAAGGCTGGCGTGGGAAACCGGTCGTACTAGCTATCATGGCTGCTGCTTTTGTTTTAACGCTGGCTTATTTTGGCAGTCGTTTTGTGCAAGAGGTGATCCTGAATAAGTTTTAACTTGACTCAGGCAGCTCACTCCCGCTTAATACGCATTGGTTAAATAAAAAAGGATCCTTCTTTGGACGACATCTCTACAAGTGTTTTGTTTATAATACTTGGAATACTCATACTTTGTTCTGCATATTTTTCTGGTTCTGAAACGGGCATTATGTCAATTAACAGAATCCGCTTACGCCACCTTGCTAAAGAAAATCACCGCGCAGCAAAGCGTGTCAACAAACTTTTGAGCCGTCCTGATAGACTTATTGGCCTTATCCTCATCGGTAATAACTTGGTGAATATTGCTGCCGCGCAGGTTGCAACCATTATCGGTATTCGTTTATATGGTGATTTAGGTATCGCTATTGCCACTGGCGCACTAACTTTAGTAGTGCTTATATTTGCAGAAGTTACGCCTAAAACGCTAGCTGCGCTTTACCCTGAAAAAGTTGCCTTTCCTAGTTCGGTGATACTCAAAGGGTTACTAAAAATTCTCTTTCCATTTGTCGTCGTCGTTAACTGGATGACCAATGGCATATTACGCCTATTTGGTATTAGTGCTGCACAAATAGATGAGCACAGCATGAGTAAAGAAGAATTAAAAACGGTGCTGAATGAATCGGGTGCGCTGATCCCCGCGCGTCACCAAAGTATGTTGACCTCCATTTTAGATTTAGAGCAAGTCACTGTCGAAGATATTATGATCCCGCGCAACGAAATTGTTGCCATTGATATCAATGATGACTGGAAACTAATTAGTAAACAGCTTACCCATGCACAACACACGCGAGTACTTTTATATCGCGACCAAATTGATGATGCGGTAGGCTTTATTCACTCACGGGATGCACTGCGGTTATTAACAAAAGAGCAATTTGATAAACCATCATTGCTTCGCGCAGTTCGTGAGATTTATTTTATTCCTGAAGGTACGTCGCTCAATACTCAGCTATTTAAATTTCAGCAATCAAAAGAGCGTATCGGTTTAGTAGTTGATGAATATGGTGATATTCAAGGATTAGTTACCCTCGAAGATATTCTTGAAGAAGTGGTCGGTGACTTTACCACTACGCAAACACGTACTCCAAGTGAAGAAGTTGTGTCACAAGATGATGGCTCATTTTTAGTTGATGGCGGTGCTAACGTACGCGATCTAAACAAAGAAATGGATTGGGAGTTCCCTCTTGATGGCCCGAAAACATTAAGTGGCTTAATTGTCGAATACTTAGAAGACATTCCTGATGCCAACTTGAGTTTGCGTATTGCAGGCTATCCGATTGAAGTTGTTGAAGTAAAAGAGAACATGATCAAACTGGTGCGCATTCAAGCGAACAAGCGCAAAATATAAGCAATATCTGTAGAGTAACCTATGGTTACTCTACTCCCTCTGCTCATCCCCGCAACAAATTTTTTGTTCATTATTCTCTATAAAGTGTTAATTATTAGGCTATTATATTTGTAACTTTATAGATGTGGAAAATGCAATGAAAGATATCTCTATCGAGACCCTGTACACCAAAGCGATTGAAATGCTAATGACCTATGGCCCTCGATTTTTATTGGCAATCTTTGTTTTAATTGTTGGTTGGTGGTTTGTTGGCCGTATTGCCAGTATGGCTGAAAAATCAATGGCAAAGGTAAAATTTGAAGCCGGATTAAGTCATTTTTTGGTCTCCTTCTTATCGGTTATTTTAAAGTTACTATTACTGATCTCAGTCGCATCAATGATTGGTATAGAAACAACCTCGTTCATTGCTATGCTCGGTGCTGCAGGCTTAGCGGTCGGTATGGCATTACAAGGCAGCCTAGCGAATTTCGCCGGTGGTGTGCTGATCTTATTTTTTAAACCATTTAAAATTGGTGATGTCATTGAAGCCCAAGGCTATATGGGTAAAGTGGTTGAAATTCAAATATTTGTTACCGTACTACTCACTTATGATAATGAAAAAATTATTATCCCAAATGGTGCACTTTCTAATGGCTGTGTAAAAAACAAGTTTGCAGAACCAACTCGCCGCGTCGATATTGAGTTTGGTATTAGCTACAGTGATGATGTGCTTAAAGCGCGAGAAGTACTAATGGGCGTGTTAAATAGCTACGAGTTAGTACTCAAAGATGAAGCAAAACAACCGGTTGTGCATGTAAGTCAGCATGGCGATAGCCATATCGGCATGTTGGTCTGGGCATGGGTTGATTCTGAAAATTACTGGCCAGTGTATTTTGGTTTATACGAACGCGTTAAAATTGCCTTCGATAAAGAAAATATTACCATTCCATTCCCACAGCGCGATGTACATATTCATCAATTCCCAGGGAAATAAACTAATACTAAAAAGCCCGCTGTGCGGGCTTTTTAAAATCTTGAATCTTGTCAGATCAGCTAAATAACCTTTCTAACCACCCTTTATCTAAATCGTCTTCACAACGTTTAAGCTGAGCCGCATAGCGACTTGCACGATTTTTTACTTTATTAGCCACTGCCATTAACCACTTTTTATTTTTATAGGTGCCGCGTTTATAACCGCCCCAGCCTTCGTGGTAATTTAGGTATTGCGCGTAGGCATCCCATTTCGAGATGCCATTAACTTTATGAGTCTTATAAACAAACCAGCCCATAAAGTCGATAGCGTCATCAAAATCATCGCGATCTGCGCCGCTATTACCCGTTTCACGAATATAATCAGACCAGGTGGGAGTTTTTGCTTGTGAGTAGCCGTAAGCTGAACTTGCTCGCCCTGTGGGAATAACCCACAAAAAGTATTCCATTGGCGGTGCAGCATCGTGTTTAAAGGAGCTTTCTTGATACATCATGCTCATTAGTACATGTTTAGGTGAGCCCCATTTTTCTTGGGCATCTTTTGCGTCATAGTACCAATCGCTTTTTTCTTCAAAAATTTTACATATATCATTAGGTTGCTTTGGAGGGGCTGTTGCGCAACCAGTTAACAGAGCCCCCAGCGATAAAATAATTAAACTATTTTTCATTTTTTTTGTTGCTCGCTGAACTTTTTATAAAAGTATAAGTCTTATTTTATGAATGCGCAGTTTAGCATTGTTTATCCCTGAAGAATCTTTACGCAGCCAACTTGGGCTGCGTTTTTTTTGCCTGCTTATTTAGCTGCAAACTTACTTAGTGGCAAAATAATCATCTAAAAATGCATTAAATGTTTGATTATCAGCGGCTTTCAACTCGCGTTCAGCAATAACTGACTGTTCTGCTTGTTGTTTTAAATAGCTGTCTGAATACACTTTATATGGCGTATCTTGATGTTGTTGCTGGTAACTTTTTGCCAACGATAAGGCAAAATAACCATTATCAATACCAGACCCTTTCAGTTGACTAACGTAGCGCCCTGAGTATGTTAATTCAGGATCTGCTATCCATTGGCTTAATCGAGTAATCGTTTCGCTGTAATAGCTAACGCCGTAAGCATTATCCATATAGGCTGCAACTTGTTGTAACTGTACGAAGATCTCTGCTCCCCACGTTGCTAGACTGCATAAACTACCAGAGCGATTTAGCATCACTTCTAAAGCGCGACCTTGGCTTACAACCGTATCTAAATTTTCGGTGCTACGCTGTTGCGAATCCCAATCCATTGTTGGAGAATCTTTCAATAAGCAATAAGTTAGAAAAACATCTAGGAAATGAATTTGCTCAATATCAATTCCCGTTGCTGCAAATGGATTTACATCTAGAGCCCTGATTTCAATATACTCAATACCGCCACGTAACAGTGCGTCAGTCGGTGTTTCACCACTTTTAGCATTGCGCTTAGGACGAATTGGCGAATAAAATTCGTTTTCAATCTGCAATACATTTTTATTCAATTGTTTAGGCTGGGCATCTTTATAATCAGCAAGCTGACCATAAATATCTGACGGTGAATGAATCGCACTTTTTAATCCTGCTACATATTCATCTAGTGAGTTATACAGTACTTTTAGTGATGACTGAGCACTGTTGGTATAACCCAAATTACCTAAGCGCAAAGCTGTACCCACTTCAAGATAAAGCGTACCTTTACCTAGCTTTTTAAAAGGAAGATCCGTACTACGCCCTTGTAAAAATGAATTACACAGCGCTGGCGATGCACCAAATAAATAACTGATCAACCATAGTTCTCGTTTGAAGTTACGGATCAGTCCTAAATAACCAGCCGAAATAAACTCTTGTAATGAGCCAGTATCGCCTTTAATCGTTTTTAAACTCTGCCAAAATGACTCTGGAAACGATATATTAAAGTGCACACCGGCAATCGCTTGCATCATGCTGCCATAACGATTTTTAAGACCTTCGCGGTACAAGGTTTTCATGCGTCCAATATTAGAATCACCAAATTGAGCTAATACAATGTCATCTTGATGTTCTATAAAACACGGCATACTGATAGGCCATAATAATTCATCGCCCATCTGTGATAGGGTAAACTTTTGTAAGTCTTGCAGCTGATTTAACGTTTCTTCAGCAGATTCACTAACGGGTGTTATAAACTCTAGTAAAGACTCAGAAAAATCAGTGGTGATATGCCCGTTAGTTAACGCACAACCAACCCCTTTTGGATGACCTTGCTGTGAAATTACACCGTTTGGCTTGATCCGCAACGCTTCTCTTTCAATACCGCGTTGAATGCCTTTAATTGCGTATTTATGCTGTTCTGGGGCTAGCGCTGCTAACGCTTTAGTTAAATCATGTGTAGTCAAAAATGCTTCCTCGAGCCACGTGGCCTAATCATAAGTCAATGGGGGCAAATTGATAATACTCAAGGTTTAATAGTGGCATAACTCTAATTTCCACTATTTTCCAAGAAGGTCACCGTATGTTTGTAAAGCAAACTTGCTGCGGGCAGCCAAGCTATAATAGCCAAATATTTACTAATCTTGCCATTGTAAGAGCTAATATACAATTGCTTTAATGACACCACAGTAATGCAAGATACTGACTAATTAAATGTTTGCTTGTTATGTGCAACTCATTGCTGACATTTACTCATTGCTCGCACTAGAGCAATGATATCTATTTATATATTAAGCTATTACCCGCGCACTTTTTGCAAGTTTCTTTGTTTTAGATCATTAAAAAGCTATTTAATAGCTATTTTACTCCTGTGATCACTGAACCTGCTATCATTACATTTGTATGAACTTTATAATCATCACTAATAATAAAGCATGTTTAAGGACTACCTATGCGTCGGGGTCAGCAGTTAATAAACGAAGAAGTCACCTTTTCAGATCACCAGCAGCTCGTCTCCACTACAGATATACGTGGAGTGATAACCTATGCAAATAAAGAATTTTGCAACATTGCCGGCTTCACCCTTGAAGAACTGATTGGCAAAAATCATAATATTGTTCGCCACCCAGATATGCCTAAAGCAGCATTTAAAGAAATGTGGGGAAAACTCAAACAAGGTCATTCATGGCGCGGCATGGTAAAGAATCGCTGCAAGGATGGCCGCTATTATTGGGTTGATGCATTTGTTACTCCTATTTTTGAACATGGTCAACTCGTTGGCTATCAATCAGTACGAACAAAACCGAGCGAACAACTAAAACGACGCGCACAAAGCCTATACACTAAAATAAATGCCGGTAAATCGTTGTCCTCTTGGCGTGAATGGGTCGGTGTTCGCCAAAGTGCAGCCCTACTGATTGGCTTACTTGGTTTAGTACTATTGGCAGCTTTTGTATCTATTGCTGTTGCATTGATAACCGCGTTATTTAGTTTACTAATTATGCTATTAAATTATGATGAATTAGTTTTCACACCAACAGCACTGAAACAGCTAAAGGCAGTAAATGATTCTGTATCCCGCTATGTCTATGTCGGCCATCATCCATTTAGTATTAGTGAATATAACCAGCAAATGCTTAATGCTAAATTACGTACCGTATTAGGACGAGTAAAAGATACGACTGTCACGTTTACCGGTATTGCGGCTAATCTAGACCAACAATCAGCATTAACTGAAAAAGGCATTGCCGCACAAGGACAACGCCTTGGCCAAATGGCCACCGCAATGTCACAAATGAGCGCAACCATAGGTGAAATATCGGGCAACACTCATCATACCGCTGAAAAAGTAAATATTACTTACCAAAGCTGCACTGATATAAAACTGCACATTGCAGACAATAGTGCCATGGTGTCTGACCTTGCTTTACAAGTTGAACAAGCGGCAAGTACTGCTAATTCCCTTGCAACCGAGGCGGATAAAATAGGTCAAGTAATGACTGAAATCGAAGGCATTGCAGAGCAAACCAATTTGCTGGCATTAAATGCTGCAATTGAAGCCGCGCGTGCTGGTGAACATGGCCGAGGCTTTGCGGTAGTTGCCGATGAAGTGCGTGCATTATCTTCTCGTACTCAACGTGCTACTGCACAAATTCATAGCTCTATTAAAGAAATTCAAGATACCCTGTTTAGCTGGTCCACGGTCATGAAAAACACCAAGGCGCAAGCCGATGAATGTGTAAATACCACCGGACATACCCAAGTTGAACTGGATAGCATCTTCGCGCAAATAAGTGAAATATCGCAACTAGCGACACAAATATCTGCTGCCGCCGAGCAACAACAAACTGTCAGCCTCGATATTAGCGACAACATTACACAAATAAAAGGTTACAGTGACGAGAACTTAACGTTGAGCTTTAATGTCGCTAAAGGTGCTGCACAGCTTGTCGAAGGCTCACGTAAAGTTAACGATATTTTACTGACTTTTAAGGTTTAATTAAGCGCGGCTAAATGATAGGGGTTTATCTTTAATATTTACTTTATAACTTTTTATTCGCAGCGAGTTTAAGGCCAGCATATTCACTGGCCTTAAAACTCAGTTAATCAGTTAGCGTGATGAGAACACTAAACCATTTTCGTCAGCATCAATTACTATCATGTCACCACTTTGATATTCACCTGCGAGTAACTTCTGCGATAATGGGTTTTCAATGGTATGTTGAATAGCCCGTTTGAGTGGTCGTGCACCATAAACCGGGTCAAAACCACTGGCTGCAATTCGATCAAGAGCTGCATCACTTATTTGTAACAAGTAACCCATTCCTGTTAGGCGCTCACGTAACTTGCTTAACTGAATATCTGCAATCTCTTTGATATGTTCATTAGCAAGTGGGTGGAATACTACGGTTTCATCAATACGGTTAATAAATTCAGGTCTAAACTCATTAACCAAAACCCCCATCACTTTTTCTTTTAACGCTGCATAATCGTTGTTACCGGTTTGCTCTTGAATAATATCTGAGCCTAAATTTGAGGTCATGATGATCACCGTATTTTTAAAATCAACAGTACGACCTTGGCCATCCGTTAAACGACCATCATCTAACACTTGCAGCAGAATATTAAATACATCAGGATGTGCCTTTTCGATTTCATCAAGCAAAATTACAGAATATGGACGACGACGAACAGCTTCTGTTAAGTAGCCACCTTCTTCATAACCAACATAGCCCGGAGGCGCGCCAACTAAGCGAGCAACTGAGTGCTTTTCCATAAACTCAGACATATCAATTCGCACCATCGCGCTTTCAGTATCAAACATATATCCAGCTAACGCTTTAGTCAGCTCAGTTTTACCGACCCCGGTTGGGCCTAAAAATAAAAACGAACCGATTGGCCTATTTGGATCTGCAAGCCCTGCCCGTGAACGACGAATCGCATTCGCCACTGCCACTACCGCTTCGTCTTGACCGATCACTTTATGGTGTAAATGTTCTTCCATTTGCAGCAGTTTTTCACGCTCACCTTGAAGCATGCGCGATACAGGAATACCAGTCCAACGTGAAAGTATCTCAGCAATTTCATCTTCACCCACTTGGTTTTTAAGTAAGCTCATTTCTTGCATTTCAGCTTGTGAAGCTAAGTCGAGTTTACGTTCCAATTCTGGAATGCGGCCGTATTGCAGCTCTGACATACGTTGTAGATCAGTGGCACGGCGGGCAACATCTAAGTCTAATCGCGCTTGTTCAAGTTCAGCCTTAATTACTTGAGTACCTTGCAAAGAGGCTTTCTCAGCTGTCCATACTTCATCAAGTTCACGGTACTGGGCTTCAAGATCGGTGATTAGCTCCTGCATCTCAGAACGACGCTTTTGACTGGCGTCATCTTTCTCTTTAGCAAGTGCATTATCTTCGAGTTTTAGCTGGATGATACGGCGCTCTAATTTATCTAATGATTCTGGTTTTGAATCGATTTGTAGGCGAATAGACGAACCCGCTTCATCAATTAAATCAATGGCTTTATCCGGTAGCTGGCGATCGCTAATGTAGCGGTGCGATAAATGCGCTGCGGCAACAATGGCTGGATCGGTAATTTCAACACAGTGATGTAACTCGTAACGCTCTTTCAAGCCTCGAAGAATCGCTATGGTATCTTCTACTGATGGTTCTTCAACAAGCACCTTTTGAAAACGACGTTCTAAAGCGGCATCTTTTTCAATATATTTACGATACTCATCAAGGGTTGTAGCACCGACACAATGCAGTTCACCTCGAGCCAATGCAGGTTTGAGCATATTACCCGCATCCATTGCACCATCAGATTTACCGGCGCCCACCATAGTATGAATTTCGTCAATAAACAAAATCACTTGGCCTTCTTCTTTAGCCAATTCATTAAGCACTGACTTTAAACGTTCTTCAAACTCACCACGGTATTTTGCACCGGCCACCAAGGCTCCTAAATCAAGCGATAACACACGTTTGTTTTTCAAGCCTTCAGGGACTTCGCCATTAATAATACGCTGCGCGAGCCCTTCAGCTATAGCGGTTTTACCCACACCGGGTTCGCCAATCAACACGGGGTTATTTTTAGTACGCCGTTGTAATACTTGAATGGTGCGGCGAATTTCATCATCGCGGCCAATAACAGGATCAAGTTTACCCTGCTCTGCACGCTCAGTTAAATCGATAGTAAACTTTTTCAGCGCTTGACGGGTATCTTCGGCATTCGGATCATCAACTTTTTGACCACCGCGAATAGCTTGTATTGCTGCTTCTATTTTAGTGCTGGTCATATTTAAAGCGCGGAAGATATCACCCAATGGCCCTTTATCATCACACGCTGCTAATACAAATAACTCACTGGAGATGTATTTATCTTTACGCTTTTGCGCGTACTTATCGCATAAGTTGATCAGTGAAACCATGTTATTTGACAACTGCACGTCGCCGCCAACACCTTCCACTTTAAATAGCTTTTCTATCTCTTGCGATAACTTGGTATTAAGTTCATCGGCACTCACACTGGCTTGGGCTAATAACGCACGCACACTTGAGCCACTTTGCTGCAAGAGTGAATACATTAAATGTACTGGTTCAATAAATTGATGATCACGACCAAGCGCTAATGACTGAGCGTCAGAGAGCGCAGATTGAAATTTACTGGTAAATCGATCTAAACGCATAAGGGGTTACCTATTAAAAAAACTAATTACTTAATTAATGGGTATGCTCGGCACTTTGATCAAGGCTTAGGAGAAAATATACTCACTGAATAGACTATTACTTGCGCCAGATCAAAGAAGCCATACGGCCTGTTTGACCATCTCGACGGTATGAGAAGAATTGTTTGCTATTGCTAACTGTACAGTACTGACCACCACTAATATTTCTTATGCCTAGATTAATAAGCTGTGTGGTTGCAAGCAGATAAATATCCGCTAAATATTTACCATCTGCCTGCGCCACAAATGCAGTGTGATGAGATGCTGATTGTTCACAGAAAAGCGCTTTTACTTCACTGCCAACCTCAAACTTTGCAGCACCTATGGCAGGACCTAACCACGCTATAATTTGTTCTGCAGGGCTGCTAAAGTGACGCAAAGTATTAGCGATAATACCCGCATGCAAACCGCGCCAGCCACCATGAATAGCAGCCACCTCATCACCACTTTCACTGGTAAGCAAAATCGGCAAGCAATCTGCTGTCATAATTGCCAGTGGTTGATTTTTTAATCGGGTATACAGCGCATCCGCATCATAATTAGCCTGTGGGTCAAAATACTCATCAACAACAACGACTTCACTGCTATGGATCTGATTAAGCCACACCGGTGCTTTAGGAAGCTGAGCAGCTAAAAGTGCGCGATTCGTTAATACCGCTTGCTGATCATCGCCCACATGTAGGCCTAAGTTTAAACTCATAAAAGGCGCATGCGATACACCGCCCTGACGAGTTGTACTGAGAGCCTCTACATTGGTTGGCGCTGTCCAATTAGGATAAAGCATTAAAGCAGCTTAAAAATCGATATTTGGATTAGCTTTGGTGTCTTCACGAAGTACATGCGTCATGGCAACCATGTCATCAGGAATTGGCGCCTGCCAAGTCATCATTTCACCCGTAATTGGGTGTGCGATACTTAGCTTTACTGCGTGCAAAGCTTGACGATTAAATTCACGTAACATTTGGAACAATTCAGGTGTTGCACCTTTTGGTGGACGTGGACGACCGCCATAGGCTTTATCACCAATCAATGGATGATTGATAAATGCCATATGCACACGAATTTGGTGAGTTCGGCCAGTTTCTAAACGAAGACGTAATCGCGTATGCGCACGGAATTTTTCAGCGACACGAAAATGCGTAATTGCTGGTTTGCCCTGCTCATGCACAGCCATGTGTGTACGCTGCGTAGGATGGCGACCAATTGGTTTTTCAACCATACCACCTGCGGTCATGGTGCCATTACAAATTGCTTCATATTCACGCGTGAAGTTTTCACGCTTTTGTAATGCTTTAACTAAATGTGTTTGCGCCTGAATTGTTTTAGCTACCACCATCAAACCGGTAGTATCTTTATCTAGACGATGCACAATACCTGCGCGCGGAACATTAATGATATCTGGATAATGATGCAACAATGCATTGAGCACTGTGCCATCAGGATTACCGGCACCAGGGTGCACAACTAAACCCATAGGTTTGTTGATAACCAAAATATCATCATCTTCATAAACGATGTTTAATTTGATATCTTGCGCTAGATATTCACGTGGGGCTTCAATGCTAGTTTCAACATTGACTGTTTCACCACCAAAGAGTTTTTCTCTCGGGGTGTTTAAAATTTCACCATCCACGGTGATTTTATCATCCAAAATCCACGTTTTTATACGTGAACGTGAATAATCAGGGAACAATTGCGCCAATACTTGGTCTAGACGTTTACCGCCTAACTCAGTTGGCACCTCGGCTTGAAGAGAAATTTGCTCTGACATTAGTAACTTTACCCAATTTACCAGTGCAAGCTGTGCTCGACTGGGTTAGAATCGCTTTTAATAAAAGCATTATATAATAAGCATAGTTTACTCGGTTTTACCCACTTGGCCTAGCCGAAGACATCGAAGGTAACAAATAAAATGATAAATAGAATAGGGAAACGTGCATTCGCCATTGTTTTTACAGTTTCATTACTTGGTTTAGGTGCCTGTTCGTCAGCACCTGATGCAGAAGATATCCAACGCGTTCCTAATAAATCAGCGCAAGCGTTGTATGATGATGCCAAACAAACACTTGATTCAGGCTTATACGCGCGTGCAATTGAGCTTTTGAGTGCGATTGATTCACGCTATCCGTTTGGCCCTATGTCAAAACAAGTACAAATGGATTTAGTCTACGCCCATTATCAAGCGGGTAATACTGAACAAGCGCTTGCAACAATTGACCGTTTTATTCGCCTAAATCCAAACCACAAAGATTTAGACTATATGTACTACATGCGTGGTTTAGTAAATATTAAAGCCGATAAAAACGCATTCCAAGAGTATTTTGGTGTTGATAGAGCCGACCGTGATGCTAATCGTACCCGTGTTGCCTTTACTGATTTATCAACCTTAGTCAATCGCTTCCCTGACAGTGGCTATGCCCCTGAAGCAAAAAGACGTTTAGTTTGGTTACTCAACAAAATGGCACGTTACGAGTTGAAAGTTGCTGATTACTACTATGAACGTGAAGCTTACTTAGCAGCAGCAAATCGCGGTAAGTACGTCGTAGAGCATTATTCTCAAAGTAGTTACTTAGATAATGCACTGGAAATGATGGAAAAAAGCTACAACAAGCTTGGTTTACCAGAATTAAGTAAACACGCTAAAATGACCCGTGAGTTAAATAAAAAGAAATAAATTAACATATACAAAAAAGGCGCTACTGATTGTTTATAAGTAGCGCCTTTTTTATGTCTGACTTTTAATCTCAGATAATAAATTAAATCGCGTCTTCATCTTCTTCAGCAGTACGAATACGTACCACACGCTCAACGTCAGTGACGAAAATCTTACCATCGCCAATTTTACCTGTTTGTGCTGTTTTAACGATCACTTCAATAGCACGGTCAACATCGTCATCACCAAGGACAATATCAAGTTTTACTTTTGGTAAAAAATCAACCATGTATTCAGCACCACGATAAAGCTCAGTATGCCCTTTTTGACGGCCAAAACCTTTCACTTCACTGACGGTCATGCCAGTAATACCGACATCAGACAACGCTTCACGAACATCATCAAGTTTAAATGGTTTAATTATTGCTTCAATTTTTTTCATTATTAGTCGCTACTCTTATATTCCCAATTGAATCGATTTTAGACAATCCTGCACTTCATAGCAAACAAAGCAATTGAATTACGGTGATTTAATCGTCAGCAATGGTATGATTATATCAATTGGAACAATTATGTTTAAGATAAGTTCCTCAAAGTGCACTGATTTACTCAGCGCCAATCCAGTACCAGAGGTGAACATGAACAAACAACAACATGGCTTTACACTACTTGAGGTGATGGTCACCCTTGCGATAGTCGGAATTTTAGCCTCAATTGCTTTTTGGAATAGCAGCGACATGCTTGAAAACAACCGAGCTGAAAATTATTTGCTGGAGTTAAAACGTAACCTCAACTTTGCTCGCGCAAAAGCAACGGGGACGGATTCACTGATCGTCGTATGCAGTGGTGATACAACTAGAATAGAAAGAGACAGAAAAGTGACCTGCTTAAATGATTGGAGTGACGGCACTATACTTGTATTTCATGATGCCAACGGTAATGGTGATTATAATCCAAAGCAAGGCGAAACTATTCTCAGAGTCATGGAAGAAGTCCCTGACAATAATCAATTAACATTTTCAGGGGATAGTTCATTAAGATTTGATGCAAGTGGCCGTATTACCTCTAACCCTGGTACATTTATCTATTGTCCAAATAAAGATAATGAAAACAATAAAGCACTGACAATCAGTCAATCTGGTACAGCTTTATATAATGGCGATACTGCGAATACCTGTGATTAAATAATATTAGTTGAACTTGCAACTGTTCCAAGCTCAACTAACATTAGAATAGATATTCTCAAAGAGTTCTCATGGATGAGAAAAATAACTCAACGCAATCCCAACTATGGCACCACGCTTATTGAAATAATGGTCGTGTTGAGCATCATCGCGATCATTACTAACCTTGCTCTTTTCCACGTTCAACCTTTCCTTGTAAAAACACGGCTGGAAAATTATACCCAGCAGATAAAAAGAACGCTGAGTTTAGCTCGTAATAAGGCTATTTCTTTAAATAGCCAAATAACTGTTTGCGCTTTAGAATCATCTATATGCGATAGTAATAGCTGGCATCAAGAGCTAACTGTTTTTGTAGATAAAGGTAAAATTGGCGTATTTGGTGCTGATGACACTGTGATTTTCGTCACTGCGGCGATTAATGAATCTGATATGCTCACTTACCCACGTAATGCAGTCACATATCGACCAGATGGCACTCCTAGAGGGTTTAATAATGGTACTTTTGTATATTGTGCTGAATATGAATCTGCAACTCTGCCCGGCCTTGCTATTTCAGTAAGTACGACAGGTAAAACAACCTTAAAAGACACTAAAGAATGTCAAGAGAGTCACTGATCTAAATTATCGGTTCAAAGCTTCCCCAAGCAATTTGTTCAACGCTAACTAGAGTAATTTTGATTGCAATAGACCTGTAAAGTTAACTGTTATTTCCCCCAACATTTACCTGGGTTAGTTTTACCGATTGCACCTGTTGCTGTTTTCAGCCCCGTATCATCAATAGTGAATGATTTACAGTCGTCATCCTGTAATACAGGCCCGGCAACTGGCGTTGCAGTAAAACTAAATGTGCCTTCATCATTGTCCACTTCAACCTTAATAGTATAAAAACCATGCTCTGTTGGTGTTGCCACCCCAAGATTAGCCAAGTTAGTGGTATATTGACGATTATCAACAAAAAATTGTTCTTGTCTGTTTGCAGCATCAAGAAGCGAGGTTATCGCCTCTGTACGTGCTGTACGTTTCACATGTTCAAAGTAACTTGGTAATGCAATAGATGCGATGATACCCAGTATTGCTACAGTGATCATTAACTCTATCAAGGTAAAACCATTTTTTTGTGCTTTTATTAGTCGTGCCATTTACTTCTCATTTTATATCTAGATTGGTTATATACAAAGCCATGCACTGTAACCAAATATATTCACTATCATAGGTCCGTATGTCATTGAATGCAATTATTGGCTGAGTTAAAGCACACTCCCAGCGCCATAAACTCTACACAAGTCATTCATAATAAAACACACAGGTAATTCTGACTAACAATTCCGAGATTATTGAGAAATAATATCTTGCTTATATACATAGGTTTGCCGAACCCTAAAGCCAAACCCCTGAACTGATGTATCACTAATCAATTTTATGTGACCATTTTCGTCAAAGGTAAGCTCTGGTCCTAAAAGCTCTTGAGGTATAAAAGCTTCGCTAGGTTGTTTTGATCCTTTCATTTGGCTGGTATTCAGCCAAGGTCCAACAAGCAGAAACTGACTTTTCTCTGTGACTGGCTCCAGCGTATCATCGCAAAGTTTGTCATGATTTTTATCTTCGCATTGCTCACTCGCTCCAAAGTAGAGCTGTGGTGTATCTGGTAATTCATGGCGGGTTAGATAAGCTAACTGCTCATATACTTTGGTTCCGTAATGTAAATGAAAAGCATACATTGCCCCTTGCCCACTACTATTTATACACTGCTGAGCTTCGGTAGCAACAGCTGGAGTATAACTTGTAAAGTAGGCAATCCCACCTATGACGGTCGCAGCTGCCAAAGACTTTTCACCTAACTTAGGTAAGTTGTAATACCAACCTTTAAAGCGACTCAGCTCCACCTCTAATTGATTAAACCCCTCAATATCGTCGAGTTTAGTCGAAAATGGATCCGAACTGACATCCATTAAATGGTCAATCTTAATCGGTTCTGGTATACCATTGACAAACTTGCCTGTCACAGTATTAATATCCCGAATCATATATAGTTGGTCCTGAACGTCCGAAGCCATTGGTGCTGCACGGTCACCGCTGCCGATTAACACAGCATCGAAGGGGATATCTTCACGTACTTTAAGTTGTTCACCATTATAAAAAACACGGCTAACCCGGCTAAATACAGTCCTAGCAACCATAGGCTGATTTAAGAAACGCCGATTTTGAGCGGCTCCATTACCACTGAGCTCGGCAAGCTTAAAATGTGTCCATAACTTGCCCTCTGGCATATCCACTCGCCACACATTACCTCCCGTATCAGCAGCATAAAGACGATCAATATAACCATCATAATTTGCATCAAATACAGCTACATCGCCAGCAATGCTATCGACACCTTTAAAGCCATTTTCAGGTGTTAACGACCACACTTTTTCGCCAGTACTAGCATCTACAATATAGATTCCTCGTCCTTGGTTATCTGAATGTAAATATTCATTGTCTTTATTTGTGTCATAGCCTGCGGCAAAAATTAGTACAGGCTTATTTTCAAAGCCTGCTAATTTGATATAAGTCACCACAGGTTTAGACCAAGTTTGCCCTAGCTCTTTAAAAGGAGCCCTTCCCCCTTGAATTGGGTTACTCCAAAGAAGTTTCGGTGAGTCTGGTTTCGATATATCAAGTCCATAGTAATTTCGTCCACCTCGACGTTGCCCGAAAAACGCCCAAACACGATCATCATCATTGATAATACCATTACTATTTTTGTCGTCTATAAACAAACTAATAGGACCATCTACACCATAAATTTTACGGTTTGCTTGATTAACTCTGAGGGACTTGAGAATGCCATAAAGGCTACGAGGTATAAATGCCCAGCTTTCAGCTAATGTATCATTTTTATCTTGGAACATATGTAAAAAGCCAGCATTTGTGCCTATTAGAATCCTTATATCTCCGTTACCATAATCAATTGCGACTGGTTTTGAGTGTAGAGGATCACCAAAGATATTACTACGTGACTCGGTTCGATTATCGTTGTTGTTTTCATCATCAACATCGACTCCTCTAGCCCAGTTTATAGTTGCCTCTAACTGTAATGGCGATTCATTAAATAACTCATCAAGCTTACCTACATCAGCTTGTAATTTGGCAAATGTAAAAGGCACTAAACCAGCGAGGGTATCCGTATAAATAGTTCGTTCTGCATATTCTGATAACCAATAATTGACTCCTCCTGCAAGCAACTCCGCTCCATCATTCGGTTCGCCTCCAGGAAGCCAAAAAGTGCGACTATCTTGGTTTATTTTACCTTCATCATCCAAAGCGATATTACCTGTAGCATCGATGATTTGCGTACCAGAGACTTTTAATTTCTTCAAGTTACCCAGCCAACGAGGTCCTAGTTCTGGTCGAAACATTGTTAAATAAATACTATCTAGATGGCGAGTTCTATCAGCGTTATTTGCGACAATAGCAGGTGAAGTAAAATTAGCATCCACATCACGTACCGTTTTCATCGTAGCTGCAAAAGCATCATCAAGTTCATCTATTGATTCAGCTAAAAAATACTGACCGCCACCTTGCTTTGCTGTTTCAATTAATACTTGCTCTGCATAAAGAGGCATAGCAAAACCAAATCCTACTGTGTGAATTTTGATTGTATCTATTATTGTAGTTTCTGGGTAAGCGTCATAGTCATCAATTCCTTGGCCATGTAGAACCTTAGCAACTATCGGTAAGTAAGTATTTTTAAATTTTACAGCTGGATATCCATACATAGCTTGATGTAGCTGTTTAATATCGTTCACTCGGCTATTATCTAACAATGGAAGACTTTCGGTAAGTGATATACCGTCAGTGATCAATACTACATTCACTCGGCTTTCACAGGGCAGAGCAAAGCTGTCTAACAACTTGAAGGGAGAAATATACTGCCCTTTTTTTTGAATACAAATATCAATTAGGTTTAACAGATTTAGGTGATCATAACCTATTTGTCGGCCGTGCAAATAAAGTAAAGCTTCATGTAGCATTTCAGTCATAGGGCTTAAGTTAACTAAGGAAAGAAGATTCCAATTATCTATTGTATCAATAATATCAGCATGATCAGCGCCAAAGCCATGTGCTACATAACCACCAGCAGGGCCTACTAATAAACCATCTATGTTAAGCATATTACTTAAATTTAAGCTTAGTGGGCCAGTCGATTTTATAAGTGCAAAGTCAATATCAGGATTATCATTGATTAGCTTTTTCATCGCTTTCTTTGCCGCTGAAAGCCGTGTCTCTGGGCATAACTTGATTACTCCTAAGAGTCCTTTACAGTGCTTATTACTGTGCATAGGTAAAGCCATACTTAGCGAGTTATCAAACACAAGTAATACCCGTGGCTTATCATTACTTTCTAAATGATAAAGTTCGATATCATCAGCAATGCTAAATTGACTGGTTAAAAAAAGTAAAATGCCTAATAGAAGACTTGTAACTCCATGAGTGAACTGAGACATAGCGACCATCCTATCCATGTGAGAATCTTTTAGATACAAAAACTCATACAGAAGACGTCTCTACATCCTGCTGAGTACTACTTTAGTACAGCATAGAATTTAGATTTAACAACATAAATCAATCACATTTTTGTACAAAAAAAGCACAGTAAATCATTTTTAACTATACCTAATTGATTAGACTAAAATAATATAACAACAGATATTATGGTGTTTTTTAGATTAATTTATCTTCGAGGAATGATGGTTGAGCTAACTCTATGTTTAAGAATAAATGACTTATGGAAGATTATTCAATACCGTTTAACATTTCTAATCTAATACTTTTCATGATGAGAATAAATGTGCATTGCTTTATTCAGACTTACTAAAAGAGAAGAGTAAAGCACGGCTTTGCTACATTTCGTAGCAAGCCGTGTATTTAAAAATACTAACAGCTACTTATGGTTATCATTTACTTCGCGCTTATAGATAAAAGTTTGTTGTGTTTTAAAACCAAAGCCAATTGGTACGGCATCACTAACAAGTTTAATTTTGCCATCTTTATCAAATGAAATACCAGGACCAAGAACTTCTTTGGGTTTAAAAGGATTGCCAGGGTTTTCATCACAGTTATCTGTACAAATAGGCTTTTTAATGCCTGGACCTATTAGTAAAAACTGACTTTGTTTTTTTACATCTACTTCAGTGTCTTTAGGATTATCTGGATCTTCTGGATTATCTGGATTATCTGGATCTTTATTTTTTGGCTCAGCATCACATTTTCCATTATTATTCTTATCAACACACGAAGGTCCTTCACCAAAATATAACTGAGGTGTGTCTGGCACATCATTACTGGTTGTGAAGCTTAATTGATCGTACACTTTAGTACCATAATGTAAGTGAAAAGCATACATAGCACCTTTGCCACCACTTAGTGAACATTGATTAACGGTTTCTGTCGCTGATGCAGGTGTGTAAGACGTATAATATGCAACGCCACCAATAACGTTTGGAGCAGCTAAAGATTTCTCTCCGGTTGCGGGTAAGTTATAATACCAGCCTCGTTTGTTACTGAGCTTCACTTCTTGTGCAGTGAACTTATCAATATCAGCTAAGCTGTTACCAAACGGATCGTTATCTACGTTCATCAAATCGTTCGCAGTGATCGCTGTAGGGATCGCATTATCAATAAACGACTTAGTAACAGTATTATTATCGCGGATCATAAATAGTTGATCTTGAACTGAGGTAGCCGTCGGTTTTGAGCGATTACCACTGCCAATAAGCACCGCATCAAACGGCGTATCTTGACGTGTTACCACCGTTTTACCATTGGTTGTGGTATTTGTTACTTTACTGTACATAGTACGCGCAATCATTGGCTTATAGAAAAAACGACGATCTTGCGTAGCCAAACTATTGCCTAAATCGGCTAATTTAAAGTGGCTCCACGGGTTAGTGTTATCATTAGGATTATCTGAGGGCATATCCACTCGCCATACCGCACCTCCCGTATCTGTTGCATAGATACGATCTACGTAACCATCATAATCTGAATCAAGTGTACTAATATTGGCGGCAATACTGTGCTCACCTTTAAAGCCACTTTCAGGTGTCAACGACCAAACCACGCTGCCCGATTGCGCATCAACAATAAAAATACCGCGACCTTTCTTATCATTAGTGCGAGCAACATTATCTTTGTTAGTATCATAACCTGCACCAAAAATCAGCACGGGCTTGTTTTTATAACCGGTCAAATTAATAAATGACACTGTTGGTTCAGACCACGTTTGCGCTAACTCTTTAAAATCGCCTGTTCCACCTTGAATTGTCCACATTAACTTTGGCGAGTTAGGGTTAGTAATATCTAATCCATAATAATAATTACCACCTCGACGTAAGCCAAAGAAAGCCCAAACCCTGTCACTACCATTCACTTTACCATCACGATCTTTATCATCAAAAAATACCGATATAGGTCCATCAACACCATAGACTTTTGTATCGGCTTGGTTATTGCGAAGCGGATCAATGATTTTATAAAGACTTTTAGGAATAAATGCCCATGTCTCATTAACTTTGTCGTCTTTATCTTGGAACATATGCAAAAAACCTGCATTCGTACCAATCAAAATTCGAACATCACCATCACCATAATCGACAGTGACTGGTTTTGAATGCAGTGGATCGCCAAATATGTCTTTACGTTGATCGCGACGAGAGCCATCTCCGTCTTCATCATCAACATCGATCCCTCTTGCCCAATCAATGGTACTTGAAATATTTGTACTACTTATACCAAAGCTATTTGCAAGGGCCAAAGTGCTCCCCAAGGCTGAAGTAAGTGCATTATTGTTAAACTCTACTAAACCACTACTTCCCGCATCTGTATAGAGTGTACGTTGCGCTAGCAGTGATAAATGAGAATTTACCCCGCCACGTTGTACATTATTGCCATCAGCTTCTTCATTACTTGGCAACCAAAAAGTCTTGGTCGATTTATCAATAAGGCCATCATCATTTAGTGCAGGAAGATTATTTAAACCAACTATTTCAGCGCCTTTAACTTTCAGTTTCTTTAAGTTACCACGCCAACGTGCACCTGATTCAGGGTAAAACATCGCGTAGTAAATTGACTCTCTACTGCGAGTTTGGTCAACGTTGTTACTTGCTAAAGAAGGTGAAGTAAAAGTGTCGTTCACCGACCGGATCTGGGTAATAGTATTCTTTAATGCTTCAGATAGCTGCTCTGAGGTATCAGCATGTAAATACTCACCACCACCCAGCTTGGCAGTCTGATCCAGTAAGTCTTTACCACTTGCGCTCATTCCAGAGCCAAAGCCGATTGCATAAACACGGCCAATATCATCTACTTTTGGTGTATTTGGATATAAATCGATTTTTACATCTTTAGTACCATGGATCACCTTAGCTAATGCCGCTAAATAGCTACCACTTACAACGGGGCCATTGCTATTATTAAAGTAATAACGATGTAAATTATTAATATCACCGTTGCGATTCGAGTCATTCGATGGGTCACCATCGGTCATCAAAATAATATTGACTGAATTATCACAACGCTCAGGCTCACCTTTAACTGGCTCGAAGGGTGATTTATATATACGACCCGATTCAGCGGTAAAGTCACGATCATTCGTATTAGTACCGTAATAAACAGAGCTCCCTGTAATATACAAATAGGCTTCCCACAGGGTTTCCGCTAGAGGTGTTGCACCATCAGCAGGTAATTTTTTCACTTCATCGAGCACAGTTTTACGTGATGAGCCTAAACGCGCCATCACGTACCCACCATTATCGCCATTAAAGCGCATTAGGCCAAAATCAATGTCCTCATTATCGTCAACTAAGTCTGAGATAGCATTTTTAGCAACCCCTAAGCGGCTGTCGGAACATAGTGTATATTTCCCTGATGAGTAATTATAACCACAACTATTACCGGTTTTGGTCGAAAATGCCATACTACCAGAGGTATCGAAAACTATTAGGACACGCGGCTTTTCATTTATTTTAACATTATGATTTACATATAATTCAATGTCTTCAGCATAGCTTTGCATACTCAAGAGTACCGCAATACTGAGTGAAATATTCGTAACTAACTTTTTAAACTTCATCATCTTTACTCACTCACTTAGCCACCAGTATTCAAACTTGCCATTTCCTGGGCGATGCCTGACGTTACTGTTATAGTATGTTTGCTTTTTGAGCCGTACGTTATAGTGCTGTTCACTTGCACCATGTTGCACGAAATGCCAGCTGTAAAATTAAATTTTCGAGGACAAGGTAAATCTAATACACCATTATTTAAATTACTCATTATATTTGTCGTATCGTCAATTTTAGGTAACTCAATAGTGCCACCGGGTATTTGAGCTTGCGTGTATAAAAAATGGCTTGTGCCACCTTGAGTTGCTTCAGTAGCAATGACTTGTTGTACATCACCCATGAGAGCATTTTCTGCTTCTTCGCGCTCAAAGGCTGCATTGGTAATTTTCATATCAACACTACTACTGCTCATCAGCGTCACGGCAATACCTGTAACAGCAACTACCATGATGAGCGCTATAATTAACACCACACCTTGTTGTTTGCTTGCAAATTTTAAATGCGCCATAAGTTTGCCCCCACATTATTTAAACGAATAGTTGTTGTAAATAAAGCCCGACGAAACCGATCATTAAACCTAAGCACTCGTTGATCTGCATCCTCACCCAAAGTATACGTTTGGTTTAGCTGATTTAAATCAGCATCCTCATGAAGAGCTCGCACTAAAATAAATACTTGCACAGTCAGAATACCTCTGCGATTTTCCCAATCTGTTGGTGTCATTTTGCTAATGCTTCGATAGGTATCCACGCGGTTGTCGTTATTGGTATCTAAACCAAATAGAAACCGCATATTTTCAACTCCTTCCATGATGGTTTCAGGATTCATGCCACCATTTGGGGTTAAACGACGACGCATCAGTACTGGTACATCGATATTTTCACCATTAAATTGAAAAGGTTGTTCGTCTATATAATAAACATGATGGCGATAACGCCAAATCGTCGCATTACCGTTAATAGTCCCAGCGGCAATGGGCCCACGTCTAAATTCAGCACGCTCTTGCTCGGCAATAAAATAGTACATGTTGGAACTGGTATCGGCAGGAGCAATTTGTAAACCCTCTAAAAACTTCACCTGTAAAATATCGGTATTATCTTGTGAATCTGGAATACAGTTAAGCTGTGCACCGCCTGTAGATTCAATAGCATACACAGAACGAAAATTACTGTTTGCGCTAAAAACAGGAAAACTACCATTATTAAGACCTTCAGAACAATCCGGAGTCGGATTTGCTAATGTATTCGTGTTTTCTTTCGAAAATGAATCTTCATAAAATGTACCCCAAAAACCTATTTGCTCAATATCACGTTGCATAATATTCAGCGCTAAACGACCGGTTTCTTGTAACTCGCCGATCGTCATCGTATCTCTAGTCGTTACTTTCATGCTGATATAAGTGAACATCACTCCGCCAAGCACTAAACCACCGATAAACAATGCGACCATCATTTCAACTAAAGTGAAACCTTGCTGCTTCATATTAGCTCCTTAAGTAAATGTAACTTTTTAATACCATGATCCGACGATTATTATTATTCTCGCCACACGCTAGCTTTTGGGTATCTGCATTTGCGGTGATCTCTTGGCGCCCTTGCCAACTAACTACGACTTCAATATCAAACGCTTTACCATTACTATTAGCTACAGCTGTATTATCTATACATACAGTTGCGCCGTCTAAAGCGCCGGTATTTTCTCGTGCTTGTATTGCACGGATCCATTGTTGGCGATCTAGAGCAGCTATTTGAGCTGAGCTACATGTGTCGGTGTAACATGTTCTAGACTGCTTAAGTGCTGTGTTACTGGTGAATGTGCCATTATACTGAGTGATTGACGCAACTCGGTCATTTGCTCGTATCCGTTGAATAATGTCATTACCTAAAGCAACTGCTGCTGCTCGTTGCATAGAGTCGAAGCTGGCTTGTTTTGCTTTTGCTTGTAGTGCGACCGCACCGAGCAAGCCAAAGCTTAAAATCACAAACGCAATTAAAACCTCAATTAACGTAAAACCATGTTGCGATGTATGCTTGATGGACCTCATAGTACACCCAATATAAACTATCTGATTATAAGGATATGCTAATAATATGTAGATACAAGATGGGTTAGGATGAACGGTTATATTTGTTGATGAATGGATAACTATGCATTTTTGCTGCAAAATTTAATGTGTTTAAAGATGCTCTTTTACTGATTTATAGGCGCGTCTACTTACTGGTAATAAACAACTACAACCTTCTAATAAAACCACATGACTGCCATCTTCAGCTTTTTTTAGAGCGATTAGCCGGGACAGATTGATCACTATCTTGCGGTGAATTCGTAATAACTGTGTAGGATAATCCTGCTCGAGTTGTTTTAAGCTTTGATCAAGCAATGCCTCACCGTTAGTAAAAACTAAACGCGTGTATTTCTCTTCCGCTATGACATAACACACATCCTCTAATGCCACACTGCGTGTTACCCCCGCAAGCTGATAACTGATTGCCGCTGGACGTTGCTTTTGTAGATGGGCGCGCGTTAAACGGCCTAGTTGATCTATTGCTTTTGCTAAATTTTGCTCCGTCACAGGTTTTACTAAATAACCCGCAGCACTGAGTTGCAATGCTTCTAAGGCATGCTCAGGATGAGCGGTGACGAAAATAATAGCTGGAGGGACAGACAACTTATTCAATTGTGTTGCAACTTCTAAACCGCTCATAGCAGGCATATCAACATCCAGAAATACAATATCAGGAGCCTGCAGCTTCACTTGTTGCAAAGCCTCGTTGCCATTACTTGCTTGTGCTGCATGGTTATAGTCTGGGTAATGAGCAAGTAATCGCTGTAAGCGAGCACGTGCTAATGGCTCATCATCAACTATGAGTACCTTCATGCTTGCTCCTTGGCATTATTAATAGCCAGGGGCAGCACTAACTTGACCCGAAAAATATCACCTCGTGTTGTCATTGTCAGCTTTGCATGACCTTGATAATAAAGATCTAACCGCTGGCGAATATTATTCAGTGCCATACCATTTCCTGAGCGTTTTTGCTGCTGCGACGAGATTGGGTTTTCAACTAAAATGACTAACGAGCGTTTACTAATATGTAACTCGACATAAATTATAGCGCCAGTCAATGAAGGCTCAACACCGTGACAAACAGCATTCTCTAGCAGTGGTTGTAATGTTAAGCACGGAATAGTTATCTCTGGCAATTGCTCCGGTAATTGCCAGTTGACTTGTAAACGATCAGCAAACCGCCAACTTTCAAGCGCAATATATTGCTGAGTCAGTGCGATTTCATCACTTAGTGCAGTCTCTTTCCCCACTCGCATTGCCGCTTGAGATAATGCCGCGAGCGCTAAAATCGCTTGCTCTGCAGCTTGAGGATCATAATGTGTAAGCTCCGCTGCGGTATTGAGGCTGTTGTATAAAAAATGCGGACGAATACGTGCCTGTAAGGCATCTAGCTCTGCGCGAGCCAACGCATTAGTTTGCTGGTCTTTTTCAAAATGAATAGTTAAAAATTGAATAAATAATGCGGTGACTAAAAAAGCGACTAATAAGTTTCTTAAAATAAACTGATAAGTATGTTGTTGTGCAATAAAGTCGCCTCCATAGGTCACTAACAATCCGCTGAAAACCGCCGTTGTAAGTAGTAATGAAGCCATTAAAGCACTTAATTGCCAAGGCTGACTCAAGTGTGCAAGTGGTTTACGTAGTAAGTAAAGCCAAGTTAGACTAGACAAAAATGTGAGATGTAAAAACAGGCTGATCCCGCCGAGGCGGATCCAAATATCATCCGCAGTTGCAGGAGCGAACGCTAGTATAGTGGCGATAACTTGCGCAACGACTAAAGTAGCAAGTACGCCGCGCTCTTTAAACAGCGCCGCAAAAAGCAAAGTATTGGTTTGCACCGACTTGCTCATTGCGCGCTCCTTAAAAATGTCCTGTCAGTACGCTAAGGTTAGCGTAGCTCAACGGGTACAGCAAATACGATATTCTCTACTTCGCCTGGGTTTTCAATAACCTGTTTACCGCCTAGTTCTTTAAGGCGGTTAATCACTTGTTGTACAAGCACTTCTGGCGCTGATGCACCCGCGGTAACACCAACCGCATTGACATTAGCAAACCATTGATCTTCAACATTACTGGCGTCATCAATTAAGTAAGCAATAGTACCCATTTTATCAGCAAGTTCACGTAACCGATTTGAATTTGAGCTATTTTTAGCACCAACAACTAATAACACATCTACTTTATCAGCTAAGTCACGTACCGCATCTTGGCGATTTTGTGTGGCGTAACAAATATCGTCTTTACGTGGGCCATCAATCGCTGGAAACTTACTTCTTAAGCCATCTATAACATCTGCGGTATCATCTACCGATAATGTAGTTTGGCTACAATAAAATAAGTTATTTGGATTTTTCACGTTTAGTTTGGCAACATCTTCAGGCGTTTCAACTAAATAAATACCACCTTTAGCGTTATCGTATTGCCCCATGGTGCCTTCAACTTCAGGGTGACCATGATGACCAATTAAAATACACTCGATACCTTTACGACTAGCGCGGGTCACTTCCATATGCACTTTAGTGACCAATGGACATGTTGCATCAAATACTTTTAAATCTCGACGCTTAGCTTCACTGCGTACAGCTTGTGACACGCCATGGGCACTAAAAATAACAATGCTGTCGTCTGGCACTTGATCCAATTCTTCAACAAACACCGCACCACGTCTTTTCAAACCATCTACCACGTAGCGGTTATGGACAACTTCATGGCGCACATAGATCGGTTTTTCAAAGATATCTAACGCACGTTCAACGATACTAATCGCGCGGTCGACTCCCGCACAAAAACCGCGCGGATTTGCCAATAAAATTTCCATTAGTTACTTACCTTAGCAATATCGGTAACCTCTAAAATATCAACTTCAAAAGTTAAACGTTGACCTGCAAGCGGATGATTAAAATCGATGGTCACAGACTCACCCTGCACTTCACGAACAACTCCTGGTAATTCGGTACCATCAGGTTGAGTAAACGCAATAATAGAGCCAATTTTTGCCGGCGTTTCTGGGCCAAACTTACTACGGTCTACATAGTAAATATTATCTGGGTTTGGTTGACCAAAAGCATCTTCTGGCTCAAGTTCAAATGACTTGCTGTCACCAGACGCTAAACCAAATAAGCATTTTTCAAAGTTAGCCGTTAGACTACCATCACCCATCGTTAATTTTGCAGGCTTATTATGCACTTTGGTTGAATCTGCCGCAGAGCCATCCGATAGCTTAATTGAAAAATGAAAAATAACCTCTGATTTTTCACCTATAACTGCTTGGCTCATGCTTTTTGCTCCTTAGGACTTTCGCCAGTAAAGGCATCAAATAATAATAATGCGGCACCAATACAAATCGCACTGTCGGCAATATTGAACGCAGGGAAATTCCAGCTTTCATAATAAAAGTGTAAAAAGTCAATCACATAACCATGGCTGATACGGTCATATAAGTTGCCAATTGCGCCCGCTAATACTAACGAATAAGCACTGCATAAAATTTTATTAGTGGCAGGTAAACGTTTTAGCCACCAGATCAATAATACGCTGATTGAAATAGCAATAACGCTTAAAAACCAACGTTGCCAACCACCCGCTTCACTTAAAAAACTAAAAGCTGCGCCATAGTTATGCACATAGGTTAGATTGAAAAATGGCAATATATCAATTGATTCGCGTAAATTCATGGTTTTAACAACCAGTGTTTTACTGGCAAAGTCTGCTACTAAAAGTAGCAAACTTAACCAAAGCCACACTAAACCACTTTTTTGGGCTAGTTTGCTCACTTCCTACTCCTATGCGAATTGGCGTGTTTCGCCTTCGCCATCTACATTGCTAACACAACGACCACAAATTTCTGGATGCGCAGGATTTGCACCTACATCATCACAGTAATGCCAACAACGTTCGCACTTTTGTGCGTCGGTAGCTGATACGCTGATGTATAAGCCTTCAATTTCAGTTGTTTGAGTTGCATCTGGTTGTGTATCAACGGCTGTAACAGTAACGTTAGATGTTAAGAATACAAAGCGAAGCTCATCACCCAAAGCTGCTAATTTAGCTGCAAGCTCTGCATTGGCAAAAATATTCACATTAGCTTGGAGTGTCGCACCGATCACGTCTTCTTTACGTGCACCTTCTAACACACGGTTTACTTCATCACGCACAGTAAGAATCGTTAACCAATCGTCATTACTAAACTGGCCTTCGCCAACCGCTTTTAAGCCATCATACCAAACTGAGGTAAACACATATTGGTCACGCTCACCTGGCAGTGCTTGCCAAATCTCTTGCGCGGTAAAGCTCATGATTGGCGCCATCCAGCGCGTCATAGCTTCGGCAATATGATATAGAGCTGTTTGACATGAACGACGGGCATGACTATCGCTTTTCGCTGTGTATTGACGGTCTTTGATCACATCTAAATAGAATGAACCAAGCTCACCAGTACAGAAGTTCATTAGCTTTTGCGTTACTTGGAGCATTTGGTAACTTTCGTAAGCCGCCAAAATTTCATCTTGTAATTGCGCCGCACGGCCAACAATCCAACGATCAAGTTCAACCATGTCATCAATAGCTACTTGGTCAGTTTTAGGATCAAAACCACTTAAGTTAGCGAGTAAGTAACGGCTAGTGTTACGAATACGACGGTAGCGATCCGCAGAACGGTTGAAGATTTCATCTGATACGGTCATTTCTGCAGTGTAATCAGTTGAAGCAACCCACAAGCGTAAAATATCTGCACCGAGTTTATTCATCACATTCTGTGGTGAAATAACGTTACCTAGCGATTTTGACATCTTACGGCCGTTTTCATCCACAGTGAAACCGTGAGTTAGCACTTGACGATATGGTGCATGACCATTAATTGCCACTGACGTCATCATTGATGACATAAACCAACCGCGGTGTTGATCTGAGCCTTCTAAGTATAAATCAGCTGGACCAACTAAATCTTCACGAGCATCAACCACACAGGCGTGCGTTACACCAGAATCAAACCATACATCTAATGTATCTTGCACTTTCATGTATTGCTGAGCATCAGCTTCACCAAGTAAAGTTGCAGGCTCTAAGTCGTACCATGCTTGAATACCGGATTTTTCAACCAGCAGGGCTGCTTTTTCAATCAAAGCTTGAGTATCAGGATGAAGAGCACCGGTGTCTTTATCAACAAACAGTGCAATTGGAACACCCCAGGTACGTTGACGCGAAATACACCAATCCGGGCGACCTTCAACCATGTTTGCTATGCGGCTTTCGCCCCATTCTGGCAACCACTGAGTGTTTTTAATCTCTTTTAATGAATCTTGGCGCAAATTAGCTTGATCCATACTAATGAACCACTGCGGCGTTGCACGGAAAATAATTGGCGTTTTATGACGCCAGCAATGCGGGTAACTGTGCGTTAAGGCATGGTGATGCATAAGCGCATTACGCTCAGTCAGCACATCAACTACACTCGCATTGGCTTTGAATACATGTTGACCTGCAAAAAGCTCAGTGTCAGGTAAATAAACACCATTTGCACCAACCGGGTTAGCCACCTCTAAGCCGTATTGTAGACCTGCCACGAAATCTTCTTGACCGTGGCCAGGTGCTGTATGCACGATACCCGTACCAGAATCAGTAGTAACATGATCGGCCACAATCACTGGTACATTAAAATCGTAAAATGGATGCGCCACTTGTAAATTTTCAAGTGCTGAACCCGTTACATAACCTAATACGTGAAAGTGCTTAAAGCCGTAGCGATCCATTGCATCTTTAACTAGCTCTGACCCTATAATCAAACGCTGCTGCGCGCCGTCATCATCAACTTGCACTAAGGCATATTCTAGTTCAGCATGCACGGCAACCGCACGGTTAGCTGGCAGTGTCCATGGTGTAGTTGTCCAGATCACTGTACTGACTGTACCTTTACCTTCATGATCGGCTTTTAAATCAAAGGCACTAACAACGGCCGCTTGATCAACAAATTCAAAACGCACATCAATCGCTGGTGATTGCTTATCTTGATATTCAACCTCAGCCTCGGCCAATGCAGAACCACAATCAGTACACCAATGCACAGGCTTAGCGCCTTTGTGTAAATGGCCTTTTTCGATGATACGTCCAAGCACACGAATTGCGTTTGCTTCGAAGTCAAAATTCATGGTTAAGTAAGGCTTATCCCAATCAGCAAATACGCCTAAACGTTTAAAATCAACTTTTTGGCCTTCAACTTGTTTTTTCGCGTATTCACGACATTTCTCACGGAATTCTGCAGCCGTGACTTTCACGCCTGGCTTACCCACTTTTTTCTCTACCATTAATTCAATCGGTAGACCATGGCAATCCCAACCAGGTACGTAAGGCGCATCAAAATCAGATAAGGTTTTTGATTTAACAATAATATCTTTTAGAATTTTATTTACTGAATGACCTAAATGGATATCGCCGTTCGCATACGGAGGGCCGTCATGCAAAATAAAGGTTTTTTTACCTTTCTTAGCGTTGCGAATTTGACCGTACAGGTCGTCTTCATACCATGTCTTAAGCATTTTTGGCTCACGTTGTGCCAAATTGCCGCGCATTGGAAACGTCGTTTCCGGTAAATTCAAAGTATGCTTGTAGTCGCTCATTAATCCTAGTTTCCGTATCGGCTACCTAATTTAAACCAAAACACTGTTTAGCGGCAGCAACATCAGTTGCTATTTGTGCCGTCAATTGTGTTAATGTCTCGAATTTTTTCTCATCGCGAAGCTTTTTAATTAACTCCACGTGCATAAACTGTCCATAAATATCTTGCGCAAAGTCGAACAGATGAACTTCTAATAATGCGCGTGTTCCATTAAATGTGGGTTTGTTGCCAATATTTGCAACCCCATACACTGTTTTATCGTTTAACGTTACTTGTACCGCAAACACCCCATTTACAGGGCATACTTGCCGCTTTAACGCAATATTTGCAGTCCTAAACCCTAATTCACGACCGCGTTTCCAGCCATGAATCACTCGCCCTGATATTGCGTAATCATGACCTAGCATCGCTTTGGCTTGCGCTAACTGACCTTCAGCTAATGCTTGGCGGATCAAGGTGCTGCTTACTCTAGCATTTAATTGCCGAAAACTCGCGGTGCTTTTTACATCCATATGAGCCGCGAGGCCCATTTTTTTTAGTAAATTAAAGTCACCTTGACGTCTTTTACCAAAGCGAAAATCATCACCTACGGTTAGCGCTTTGACACCCAACTTGTTGATCAGTATCTCTGTTACAAATTGCTCTGCTTCCATATTGGCAAATTGCTGATTAAAACTAATACAAATTACCCGTTCAACGCCTAACTTTGCTAACAGACCTAGCTTATCGCGTAACCGCGTTAATCGAGCTGGCGCATTATCTTTGGCAAAAAACTCTTGTGGCTGAGGCTCAAATAACATTACCGTACTCGGTAAGTTATATTTTTTAGCGTCATTGAGTAATCCATTGAGTACTTCACCATGACCTAAGTGCACACCATCAAAATTACCAATGGTCAACACACAACCATAATGCTGTGTGCGAATATTGTGGATACCTCTAATTAACTCCATGCCACCTAATGCCTTTGTAAGCGTTATGTACCGAGTAAAATTTCACTTGGGTTACAGAATCACCGATTATACCCAAACCACCTCAAGATGCGAGTTTCAGTTGATTTTTTTAGTCTGATTGAGCACTAACAACGTTTTTTATGGTATTTAGTCTTACCCCGAGTAAAAACAACACTAAAAAGTACACCCCCCCTGCCAGAGCGAGTAAACCTATCAATAAAACAACTTGCTCACTAAAATGCCACTGACGCCATAAAAACTGTGTCGCAGCGTACCAAACTACAGCCCCCATCAATAAAGCGGCGAGCAAACATTTGCAGGTAAACAATAAACTAAAACGCGAAAACTGATAAACCTGCTCTTTGCTTAATTGACGATAAAGCAGATACGCATTACAACTGGCCGACATTGAAGTCGCAAGCGCCAATCCTAAGTAACCTATAAACGGTGCTAACATAATATTAAAAACCATGTTCAACACCAGCGTAATAATGCCAATACGCACCGGAGTTTTAGTGTCTTGACGTGCATAAAATCCCGGCGCTAAAACTTTGATCAACATAAAACTGACAAGCCCAACAGAGTAAGCCATCACCCCTAAACTCACGGCCTGAACATGATCGACATCACCTTGACTAAACGCGCCATGATCAAATAATACAGAGATGATTAACGGGCTAATGATCATCAAACCAATCATCGCAGGTAAGCCTAAAAAGATCACAAACCGCACTCCCCAATCTAAGGTGTGCTGAAAATCGCTGCTTTTTTCGCTGCTATGTAATTTAGATAGCGCAGGTAAAATAACCGTCGCGATACCAATGCCAAATAACCCCAGTGGAAATTCGATTAGCCGGTCAGAATAATATAACCAAGCAATTGACCCTGTCATTAACAATGACGCAATCATGGTATCAAGCAGTAGATTAATTTGACTAATAGATACCCCAAACAAAGCCGGTAACATTAACTTACGGACTTTTTTTACATTTTCGTCTTGCCAGGCCCAACGTGGTTTACTGAGCATTTTCGCTCGGTACAGAAACGGCAATTGAAACAATAACTGCACCACTCCACCGACAAACACACCAATAGCTAGCGAATAAGCACCAACCGAGAATTTATCGTGTAATAAGATTGCACAGGCAATAATCGAAATATTCAACAGCACTGGCGTAAAGGCCGCAACAGCAAAACGATTATAAACATTCATCACCGCGCCACTGAGTGCAACAAGACTTACAAAAAATAAATAAGGGAACGTTAGCTTAAGTAAACTACTGGCTAATACAAATTTTTCACCGTCTGGGCCACCTTGCCACCACTCAATAAACCACCCAGTACCAAATAGTGCTGCAATAATTGGCGATGCAATTACACCGATTATAGTTACAACCAATAAAATAGTACCAAGTGTGCCAGCGGCTTGAGCAACAAACAGCCTGACTTTGTCGTCTCCTTGTTGCTGTTTGATTTCCGACAAAACGGGCACAAATGCTTGCGCAAATGCCCCTTCAGCAAATAAGCGGCGTAAAAAGTTGGGAATGCGATTAGCAAATAAAAAAACGTCGGCGGCAGCACCTGCGCCAAGTAAATTTGCGACAACAGCATCTCGCACTAATCCTAAAACACGCGATATCATTGTCATTGCACTTACAATCATACCGGAACGAAATAATCCTTTTGCCACACTAAACCTGCTTTAAAACCAACGATAAAACCAATTATGCCACAGTCTTTTTTATAAATCGCTCTAAAGCACTAGGCTGAACTCACCGCCTTTGTTACAATAGCGGTATTAACTGTGCTAGAGCGGCAAATTGATGTTCGTTATATAGGAGCAGTTTTTCTTGGTATGTCAAATTTTTATTGACATTCACGATTAAAAAAGGCATATTCCACGGCCTTTAAATTAAGCTTATTTTAAGATTGTTAGGAGCAAACCTTGGCTAACATCAAGTCTGCAAAAAAACGCGCTATCACTAGCGAAAAAAACCGTCAGCATAACGCAAGCCGTCGTTCAATGATGCGTACATACTTCAAAAAAGTAGTTGTTGCTATTGAAGCGGGCGACAAGGAAGCTGCACAGCAAGCTTTCGCAGTTGCTACACCTATTTTAGACCGTTATGCAACTAAAGGTCTAATTCACAAAAACAAAGCAGCTCGTCATAAGAGCCGCATAGCAGCTAAGATCAAAGCGCTATAATTTGTTTTTGCTAGAATATAAAAAACCGGTCTTGACCGGTTTTTTTATATCTATCATTTAACGCTTAAAATTATTTAAACACTGTTGTTGCGTTAAACAACGTCTAATTCTGGATAAAACTTTTTCAACATTGCCGCTATTTTCTTCGGTGTAAATGGTTTTACCACAAATCCTTTAGCCCCTTTATCGATTGCATCTTTAACATTCTCAACCGTTGAGTGAGCCGATACCATAACGACATTAGTTTGTGGGTTTATTTCATTGATCTGCGCGATAATCTCTTTACCATCACCGTCTGGCAACTCAATATCTAAAAAAATAATATTATAATCGGCCGCTTGGCAAGCACTTATACATTGCGCAGCTGTCGACGCTTCTCTAACATTTTCAATACCTAAGTGCATTAATGTTTGATGGAGAAAGCTGCGCACTGTTCCCACATCATCCACTATTAAAATTGAAAGCTGCGTATTCATTGTTGATCCCCGTAGGTTATGAACTAGGTTTAAGTTATTATGCTTAATAACTTTTCTAATTTAATAATCTCATTATAGAGAGCTCTGCTTAAAAGGCCAGATTTGCTTTATGTCAAATAATATAAAAAAACAATCCTTGCTAGGAAAAACGCCTCAACGAAAAAAACCAACGGCACCAACTAACAAGCGAAAAGCGCCTGCTCAGGCAAACGTCACGCAAGCACAAACACAAACTGCTAGTAGTGAATTAGCTGAAACAAAAAAAAGCCGCACAGGCATTATTGTAGCGGGTGTTATTGTGTTTACTATTTTAGTTATCCCCAAACCACAGTTATTAACCTATGAAAAATTAGGATTAGTAACGCAAAGTGTATATTGGCCGGGACTGTTTGGTTATGGCGCCATGTTATTTGACTCAAATTTGCAGCCAAATGCCGATTTAGCGCGTAATAGCCTTTATTTATGTCAAAACAATAAGCAACCAGATACTTGTCAAAAATATCGAGTAACCGAACAAGCCGGCTTTTTTTCTGCATTACAAAAATTAATTTTGGATTAAAAAAACTAATCTGAAAATATAAAATTACTTGGTTGAAAGGTGCGCAAAATATCAACATAATGGCGCTCCTTTTTTCAACACTTGAACAACGATACAACCATGCTAAACGAGCTAGATTGGCTTTTAAATATTATCCTGTTAGCCCTAGGATTAGGGGCGTTTTTTATCAATCAATTAACAATACTGCGTGTAGCGGCGATCAGCGCCTGTGCTTTACTGTTTTTGTCATTTAGCTTGGATTTAATGTCGTCGAGTGTTATTTCAAACATGAGTTTAGTGTTGATAAACACGTTTTACTTGTTCAAGGTTTATACCTTTGGGCAATTAAATGTGCCGCAAAATTAATATCTCTCCCTAGATAATTTTATGTACCCTACCGGGCTTTGCTCGGTAGGGTATTTTTTTGCGCGAATAGAACTTGGGCAGCAAAATGAACTAAGTTAAAATCATCGGCGTATTATGCTACTTTGGGTATCACTATGCCTTTAACTGACTCTGATTTATTTTTAACGTCTATGGAAGACGTTGCTCGCCTAGATCACGATACGATCGAACCATCACAACACTTAACTGGCCCCTCTTTAGCCCAGCAACAAAAACGCAAAGCCGCAGAATTAAATTTAAACATCGATGAAAATTATCTACGTAGTGAATTAGTCGAGCTATTAGAGCCTAATGCACTATTGAGTTATAAAAATGCGGGAGTGCAAGATGCTGTATTTAAAAATCTTCGATTAGCTAAGTATCAGCTTGATGCGACACTTGACTTACATGGCCAAACACTAAAAAACGCACGCCAAGCCTTATTTGAATTTATAACTGATTGCCAAAAAAGTAATATTCGTGTGGTAGTGATCCGCCACGGCACTGGTATCAAAAATAAAAAGATCCCTGGGGTGTTAAAAAGTTATACCAATAAATGGCTACAAGAAATTGACTGCGTATTAGCCTTTCATAGTGCGCTTAGGCATCATGGTGGCAGTGGTGCAAGCTATGTCTTAATTAAAAAAAGTGATGAGAAGAAGAGTGAGAACCGGGAGCGTCATAGTAAACGCTAACCCGGCTTCGATATCAATTGTTGGTTCTATTTATTCTGTTTGGCTTTGTAAAACGGGGGCTTGTTCACTTGCATTAGCTTGATTAAACCATGCAGACACACCCATTAAGACCACTGAAATAACGATAATGCTAAATTTAACGCCTGTTTGATGCTGTTTCATTGTACACCTTATTATTATTGTTAGTGTTTTTTGAATTACCTAGACTAACTAAAATTACAGATGTTAACAAGATGTACTACGCTATTGTCGCTGAACTTTTAATAACCTTTTGTTCTATCAACCTGATTATTTAATTTAAGGCCTGTTTTCATACGTTGTACATTATTAGCAATCTGCTGCGTTACAGTTTCCAGATCAGACAATGCCGCGCAATGGGGAGTCATTGTAACCGCTGAATGATGCCAAAAAGGATGCTCTGCAGCTAATGGCTCTTGTGCAAAAACATCCAATGTTGCTCCTCTTATAATTTGATTATCTAATGCCCAAAGTAAATCGTCTGCAACGACGTGCTGGCCTCGCGCTACATTGATGAGCACGGCATGACTTGGTAGCTGCATTAATAAGTTGCGATTAATAAAGCCCTTCGTTTGCGTGGTTAGTGGAAATAAACACACGAGATAATCAGCTTGTGCTAACAAACTCGGTAACTCACTTGCTTGATGAATACAATTTACTTCGGGTATATTTTTAGGGTTTTGTGAAAATGCACTTACGGTAAAATTATTAGCCAGTAAACGTTTAGCGCAGCTTTGTCCTAACTCACCAAAACCTAAAATCACAACATGATTATGACTATAAGCGCGTTTTGGCAGCCATTGTCGTTGTTGTTGCTTAATCACATAGTCTTTAAGCCTTAACTTATGCGCTAAAATATGGGTAAGCACATACTCTGCCATATCATGAGCTAAATTTTCATCAACGATGCGTGTCACAACGACATTGTCAGGGAGTAAGTTTAAATCAATGCTATCGACCCCTGCGCCAAATGAAGAAACTACTTTTAAATTTGGTAGTTGTGCCCACATATCTGCAGGTGCCAGCCAAGCAAGCACAAATTCAACATCCTCTAAGTTATCACAATCTGGCCACTGTGAAATTTTTACATCGGGTAATTTAGTCGCTAACGCAGTAATAATTTTACTGCAATCACGTCCACTAATCGCAACGAGTACGCTCATGTTATGCCTATAGAGTTGTTGATTTGCAAAGAGTATAACCTTTGTTAAAACATTTAATCTAATCGAATTACTGCTCGGCTCTTTAAAAAGTCACACAACTGCAACCTAATTGTCATGGCAAGCTTTTACTCTGGCGATATATTGATCACCATATGCAAACGAGGTAATTATGATCAGTGTTGATAAAGTAATCGCAGCAAATCTACCACAATTAGAAAACTCACCTAAAGTAAAAAGTTTAGTTAAAAAAGGGTTAGGTTATTTGCTTCACGAACAAGAATTTGTTGCATTTGGTGATGCCTACCCGCACTTACAAGGCATTGAGTTTGTTGAGCAAGTGTTGGATGAACTAGATTTTGATACTCGCTACAAGCCAAAGCAGATTGAGAATATTCCTAGTGAGGGTAAGTTAGTTATTGTTGCTAACCACCCTATTGGCTCTTTAGATGCACTGGCATTAATTAAAGTATTATCAAGTGTTCGTAAGGATTTAAAGGTCGTTGCCAATCGCATGTTAATGTCAGTTACGCCAATGCACTCATTATTACTGCCGGTCGATAATTTATCGGGTGACAGTAAAAAGCAAGAACTCAATAATATCCACCAGCACCTTAAAGAAGCTGGGGCCATTCTCATTTTCCCAGCAGGTGAAGTGTCGCGTTTAAGCCCTACCGGAATTAAAGATTGCAAGTGGAATAGTGGTTTTTTACGGATCGCAAAAAAAGCCAATGCGCCAATTTTACCGATTTTTATTAAAGCCAAAAATAGCCCACTTTTTTATGGCACATCGATGATTTACAAGCCTTTAGCGAGTTTATTACTGGTTAAAGAAATGTTTAAACAACGACAAAAATCATTAGAGTTTGAAATTGGCGCATCGATACCTCCAGAGTCTTATTTAATTGAAAACCTCAAAGACAAAGAAGTAGTCAATCTGATCCGTAAGCAGCTTTATGCACTTACCTCAAAGAAAACCTTACCGCTTAAAACACAAGCACCCATCGCCTCCTCAGAATGCCGCAAGGAACTAAAAAAAGCCATCGAACAGTGTGAGCTATTAGGCACAACTCAAGACGGCATGCAGATATACCTTTATCAATATCAAGGCAGCTCAGCGATTTTCAGAGAGCTTGGCCGGTTACGAGAGATTTCGTTTCGCACTGTTGGTGAAGGCAGTGGTAAGCGTCGTGATATTGATAAGTACGATATGGATTATCAGCACTTGGTTTTATGGGACGGCTCACAACTTGAATTGGTTGGCGCATACCGACTTGCTTGTGCTCAAGCTATTATTGATAAACACGGCCGCAAAGGTTTATATACTGATAGCTTATTTTCTTACAGTGATGCAATGACTCCTTACTTTGCTGCAGGTATTGAACTGGGTCGCAGCTTTGTACAACCTAAATACTGGGGTCGTAAAAGTCTTGATTATTTATGGTATGGGATTGGCGCGTTTGTGAAAAATTATCCTCAGTATCGCTACCTCTACGGCGCAGTCAGTGTCTCGAACGCGTTGCCAGAACCTGCCAAAGCCATGTTAGTTCATTATTATCAGCATTATTACGGCGCTAAGCAGGTTATTGCTACACCTAATAATGAGTTCAAACTCACAGAGCAGCAACTCATACAGTGCGCAAATCTATTTAGCGGTAATGATGTCAAAGAAGACTTTGTTGAGCTCAAACATGTGCTCGCAAACATGGGTGCCCAAGTACCCACTTTATTTAAACAATACACCGAACTATGTGAGCCTGGCGGCGTACAGTTTTTAAGTTTTAGTGTTGATCCTGATTTCAATAATTGTATTGATGGCTTAGTGCTTGTTGATCTTGAAAAAGTAAAAGCAGGCAAAGCAAAAAGATATTTAGGAAAGAACTAAGAACGCAAAGGTGTATAAAATAACAGCGACCAGCCATCTAGCTTATTTACTAAACCTACTTTTGATCCGTAACGTGAATTTGCGCTCGCAGTATGCTATCAAAAGTAGTTTTTATGTGCAGATATGATAAAGTGGTTGTACACAAATTGTTGACAGAACAGCTATGAAAAGGTCCCTGCTATTTTTAGCTTTTATCATTATTTTTTCGGTAGTTAGCATTCAATTATTGGTGATACCTCATTTTGAAAGTAACGTCAGATACCCTACTGAAAAATGGGCTTTAGAGTTTTTAACATCAGGCTCTACGGATCTTCTTGCACAACAATTACAATCCATACCTAAACACCAGAGAATGGCCTACTTACAAAACATACAAGCTAATTTTGGCTTTGAACTTACTTTACAAGACTATCAACAAAATGATTTTTCAAGTGAGCAACAATCTTGGCTCGCAGAGGATAAAATTTGGGGTGATCCGCAAGCAGATTTAGCATATCGAAAAATAGATGACGAACAGCTATTAGTAATTGTAAAACCCAATACGGTTCCTAAGCATCTGATCAACGAAGCGCAACGTTGGATGATGGGCTCTTTTTACCTACTGAATAATATGCTGATGCAACACCCACAGCAGAGCTGGCCGTCGATAATTGATTCGCTCAGTGATGCTTTTACATATCCCGTTGCACTGATGACATTGAGTGAGTTAACTTACACAGAGCAACAAATAGCCCAATTAAAAACAGGAGCTATTGTGACCATATCAACTGCGGATTCTGATTTTATTGGCTATCCCGCTGACATTGCCGTACAGCGCATCAAAAATAGCGATAAAGTAATTGTACTTGGCCCTTTTAGCCCTCAACTAAAGGGCAAAGTGGTGTACATGTTAAGTATCTTTTATTTTATATTCGGCTTTTTTCTGCTTATACCAATTATAATATGGTTAATTCCTGGCTGGCGCTCTATGTTATCGCTCAATAAAGTGGCGATATTACTTGGACAAGGTAAATTTGATGCTCGCGCTAAGCTAATTCGTTTTAGCCATCTAAACCACTTGTCCAAAACGTTTAATACCATGGCCGAAAAAATACAACGCCTTATCTCTTCTCATAAAACTCTGATCAATGCTGTATCACATGAATTGCGAACTCCCATCGCACGCATTGAATTCAATGTTGAATTACTTAGAAATAGTACAACCAATGACTATCAACTAGGGCAACTAGAGCGGATTGAATTATCTTTGAATGAACTAAATTCATTAGTGTCAGAAATGCTTACACATGCTCGATTTGAGCGCGAAATACCCACTCTTACATTTGCAACCGTTGAACTTAATCATTGGATAAAACAAGAGTTAATCTGTTGGCAAGAAGCCAACCCTGATACTGAGATTGTTTTACTTGAACAAGGCGTTTGCCATGCAATGATTGATAAGTTTTATATGAGCCGTGCATTAAGTAATTTAATGCGCAATGCCATAGCGTATGGAAGAAACCATATTCAAGTAAGCTATGAACAAACCGCAAAAGGCTGGCTGATTTGTGTTGCTGATAACGGTGATGGTATTCCTTTACCCTGTGCTGAGAAGGTATTTGAACCATTCTATCGAGAAGATCAAAGTCGTAATTTGCAAGTCGGTGGAACCGGACTAGGCCTTGCAATCGTTAAACAAATTTTAGGCTGGCATGAAGGAACCGCGAGTGTTGAGCCATCCAGCTTAGGTGGTGCATGTTTCATACTAAATTGGCCTGCCAAACGCACACATCGATAATCCACATAGAGAACAAGAAATGAAAACAAAGATTTTAGTGGTAGAAGATGATTTACCGCTCGCTGAGTCAATTCAAGAGTATTTAACGATTGAAGGCTATCAGGTTGAAATAGAATCAAATGGCAAGCATGCGGTCTCCCGTATTCTTCAGTGGCAGCCAGCTCTGGTGCTGCTTGACGTTATGTTACCGAACAAGGATGGCTTAACGGTATGCCGCGAAGTAAGGCAGTCATACAGCGGCTATATTTTGATGTTTACTGCACGAGAAGAAGAAATTGATCAGGTTGTAGGGCTTGAAATTGGTGCCGACGATTATTTATTAAAGCCGGTGAAACCTCGCTTACTACTGGCAAAAATTAAAGCTTTTTTAAGACGTGGACATCCCACAGATCCACTCGCCATAAAGCCACAAACGAAAGAGTCTATAACGTTTGGGCAATTAATCATTAATACGCACAACCGAACTGTCTCTTTAGCAACGCAACATATCCAGCTCACAGACGGCGAATATGACCTACTGCTACTGCTTGCTAAAAATGCAGGAGTTATTCTGTCACGTAGTGACATTGTTGAAAAAATAAAAGGTTATCACTATGATGGAATTGAACGTGGTGTTGATAATCATATTAGCCAGTTACGCAAGAAGCTCGGTGATAATGCGCGTAACCCAATAAAAATTAAGACTATCCGTTCCAAAGGCTACTTATTTGTAGTTAGTGCGTGGTAGTTCTAGGTGGATATGGCGCTATATCTCCAACATGGGAGTAGCGCCTTTGAGAGACTTGGACTGTGGATAATACATCTATCTCAGCAACTATTTCACACTAACCAGAGGAGTTTTAATCTAAAGTTATTCTTCAGCCATTACTCGTTTACCATTACTATCGACAACTAATAAATATGAAGCGCCAAAATTACCCGCACATAAATCGATAGCCTGATTGGCAACTTTTAGGCCATTAGCACAATTACTCACCGCTAAGAACGCTGTGACACTGCCCTTTTTTGTAGTTAATACTTTTTTATCATCAATTGACACATCATACTCGCCGTTGGCAAATAAACGCACATTAAATACATCTGCAGTATTATTTTGTTTTTTATCAATGACAGACAAAGCCCGCTTACCTGAAGATTGCCAAGCAATTACCCATAAATCGTCGTTATTACTCAAAGTTGTATTTATGCGTTCCTCTTTATTCGCATTGATACTATCTTTAACTCCCAAGTTAATCATGTTATTGATTACTTTATAACTGTAGTTATAGCGACTACCCACAGCATTGGCCTCTACATCGCCCGCAGCGATGTTATCACTATCGAATAAACCACTGTAGCCGGTGCTAATACTCCTTTTTTTGACATGAAAGTCAGCCATATAATCCAATGAATTTATGAAAGACATATTTGCTTGATGGGTTAATTTATCATCTAATTCATCCGTGCTTTCACCACATCCACTTAAAGCAGCTGCCACACCAAACAACAGTGCAATACTAAATCCTTTATTACTGGTGCTCATAACAATCTCCATAATGTTTAATTTTATCAACGCTAAAAACCGCACTAAACGCTGTTATTACTTTAATAATTTTTTATTAATCAATTACTAAGTATTTTATTTCGAATAGCGAAATTTACTGAAAAAATGTTAGCATATCCTTTACGAGACATCTCTCAGCGCTTGTCGGACATTGTCAGAAATTGTCTGTTTATAATGAACAGTTTAATGATGGCCTTGCGTTATAGTCAGCTGATACGGCTAAATACCTGCTCTAAAAGCTGTGTATATATTTTCTCAATTTTTAGTAAGTCATTAATAGGCACATGCTCGTTAACTTGGTGGATGGTATTATTTCGTACCCCGCATTCAATCACTTGGGTGTAGTCATTGGCAAAAAACCGCCCATCAGAAGTTCCGCCACTGGTACTTAATAAAGGATAACTGCCTGTCACATTAAAAATAGCTTGTTCAACTTGAGTCAATAAACAGCGACGCGTTTGATGACTCGTATAAAAAGGCTCACACGGACGCTCCCATTCCACACTCAGCAAAGCTTGTAAATCGTCTAACGCGAATTGAATCTCATTTTTTATATCACTGCTTTTATAACCATGGCTATAACGAATATTAAATGTCATTTCACATCGTGCTGGCACCATATTATCGACCACATTTGCAATATTAATCCCGGTTATTTGCAAGCTCGTATGTGAACTTGGCTCGTCACGCTGCCAAGTTATGCTAGTCAAGCGCTTGATTACTTCTGCACTAAGATGAGCTGCATTGATGGTGTTTTCTGGATAAGCAACATGCCCTGCTTTGCCGTTGATCACTAACCGCGCAGAGAGTGCACCTCGACGGCCATTTTTGATTGTATCACCAACATGCAAATGACTGGTTGGCTCGCCGACAATGCAGCCGTCAAGTTGGATGCCCTGTTGCGCTAAACGCTCGGCAATCAGTAGTGAACCATATTCCGCCTCCCCTTCTTCATCAGAGGTGATCAACCAGTAAAAAGTACCTTTTTTTGCAGCTACGTTAGCTAGTAATGCACGACTGGCACATAACATGGCGGCAACGCCCCCTTTCATATCAGCAGCGCCTCGGCCATAAATCGCGCCATCAATAATATCACCTGAAAATGGTTCTGCTCGCCACGCCCCTCCAGATGCGGGGACCACATCAATATGCCCCGAAAAAGCATAGCGTGGCCCATCACCAAAGCTTACTTTAGCTATTAAGTTAGTAACATTATTAAAGGTAAACTGTTCACAGTTAAAGCCAAAGTCTGTTAACTGCTTTGCTAACCAGTCTATTGCCCCGGCTTGCTGTGGTGTAACAGATTTAAATTGGATCAGCTTTTGAAGGTAACTGACCACAGTATCAGTGTGGATTGCATCATTCGTGGTGTGAGATTGGATAGCTAAAGTCATAATTAACACCCTTATTAAGAGAGAGTGTATTCATTACAACCTGAATTTATGACCGCTTTATGAAACACGGATTATACTAATCGTTTTAAGTTACTGACCATTTATAGCGACAGAAAAATACAGTGATAACAAGGCAGAGATTTTGACATGTAGTTGTTCTCGGCAATTGCTCCTGCATTGCTCTACCTCTTGCATCCATGCAGTCTTAAATGAAAAATTACTAACGCAGTTAGCGCTTTATTTAGCGCGCTAGAATGGTTAAATATTTAAGTCGATTGGTATTAGTGTGCACCTTCTTCGATGAATGCTTCTTGGCTAACTTTAGCGATATCTTTATCATCTTTGGTCAATTTTGTTTGTTGCCAACGACCACGACAAAACCACAAATACGATAGCGATGCGACGATCACATTGGTGACAGCAAACGAGTACCAAATGCCGTGATCGCCCAGATGTGTGTGTTTTGACAAAATATACGCCACCGGAAACTGTACTACGCATTGAGAAAACAGCGCCAACAACATCGCATTAAGCATGTTCCCTGATGCTCTAAATGCAGCCACCACACATAATTGCACGCCTATTCCGCCCCAAGTTAAGCACATAACACGAATAAACTGTGCGCCTTTGGCTATCACACCTTGATCATCGGGGATAAAAAATGCCACTAAGTAAGGTGCAAATATAAATGCAATCGCCCCAATAAAAGACAAACCACATAATCCCCAAAGTACCGCCAACTTAGTAATTTGCTCTGCTCGTTGCGGGTTACCTGCGCCCATGTTTTGTCCGACCAAGGTCGACACAGCCATCGAGAGTCCCATAGCCGGGATCATCACCATCTGTAATATATTTGAACCAACACCATAAGAAGCAATGGTTTGAGTGCCAAAACTAGCCACTAAAAAAGACATGATAATCAAACCAAATGCACGCGCTGACAACTCCACAGAGCCTGGTGCACCTAAATAAAACGCTTGTTTGATATAACTGTAATCAGGAATGAAACTTGATAATTTTAGCTTAATACCATGGCGACCACGCATAAAAATAACAATGCCAGCAATGGCTGCCAAACTTTGTGTCACCAATGTAGCCAGCGCTGCCCCCATCACCCCAAGACCTGTAAAGCTGCCATAACCAAAAATAAATAATGGATCGAGTACAAAGTTTAGCAACACGGTTACGGAAACAATGATCAATGGCACCTTGGTTTGGCCAATACCCCGCATTAAGGCTTGAAACATGGCATAAATAAATACAAATACCACCCCCACAAATGACACATGCATAAATTTTAAAGCATCGTTATAAACGGCATCTTCAACACCCAGTAAATGTAAAAAGTAAGGCGATAGCAAATAACCGATAACTCCTAAAAAAATGGCTGTCACAGTCACCATTAACACTGTTTGCGCGGCCACATGGTTTACTTTATCTTGTTGGCCAGCCCCCATATATTGCGCTGACAAAATTGCCCCCGCCATCGCAAGTCCAGAGCCAATCGCAATCACTAAAAAAGTCACCGGCATACTTACTGACACCGCTGCAACTTGTGCCGCCCCTAAGCGACCAACCCAAAACGCATCGGTTAATTGATAGGCAGATTGTAAAATGTTGATAAGAATAATAGGAACTGCAAGTTTTAACAGTGCTTTGCTAATAGAGCCAGACAGAAAAAGATGGTTGGTTTCGTTCATTGTATACCCTTGCTTTAAGCAGCAATTATAACTTATTTTCCTGACCTATTGATGAATAGCAATAAAAAAGAGTGCACTGTCAATCGATTTTAAACGTCAATTAAGTAAACCTTAATCTAAATCAAACAAACGCTGCGCCGTTTTATACCCTGTTATAAAGCTTGATCTAGAACAGTTTTATATTTTTTTTTTGGCTGATAATAGCGTCAATTCAAAAAAGTAGTTCTCGGAGAACAGCATGAAAAAACAACTTAGCGCAGCGTTACTCACCTCACTTTTAATCGCGTCTCCTTTCGCGAGTGCAAACTTAAGCGTTAATGTCGGTGCTATTAATGTTAACCCTGACAATAGCAGCTCAGCGATCAATGAAGATCCAAGTTTAGGCTTAAAAGGTAGCTCGGATACACAACTAGGTATTACAGTTGACTATGCATTTAACGATCAGTGGGTTCTAGAATTGGTTGCTGCAACACCCTTTTCTCATGAAGTTAATGGCGCAGGTGGTTTAGCTGGCAATAAAATAGCAGATATTAAGCAATTACCGCCGTCACTAATCGCTCAGTATCACTTTTTAGAAAGCACTTCAGCATTTCGTCCGTTCGTTGGTGTGGGTATTAACTACACAGTGTTTTTTGATGAGCAACCTTCAGCTGCACTAAAAACAGTACTGGGTACCGATAACGTTGAAGTCAAGCTTGATAATTCATTTGGTTTTGTAGCCCAAGCAGGCTTCAATTACATGCTAGATCAAAACTGGGGCGTACACGCAATGGTATCAATCATGGATATTGAAACCGATGCAACTGTGTATGCCGGTGGCAAGCAAGCCCTCACTTCAACAGTAAAAATTGACCCTGTAGTTGCCATGTTAGGGGTTAAATACGCTTTTTAAGCATGCTCTAAAAAGGCCTGATGGCCTTTTTATCTGTGTGTGTAAAATCAGCTGGGAAGATTTGTTATTTTTTTCTGCTCTAACATTTCTTTCCAGTGTATAATTTCCGCTGGTAATATAGGCACAACACCGTCGAAGTTTACCGCCTCTAGCATTTCTTCTACGCTGACGACACCTCGCTTGCGCTTAAACACACCTCTTACATAGGCGATCGCATGCAAGCCACGCTCGGAATGAAATTTTTGCTCAATATAAAAATACTTATGATCCCAACCCACTAAGCGCGTGCTAATGGTATAGCGTTGCATTGGCTTAATATCACGAATATAAGTAATGGCCGTGGCGTTAACGATAGGAAACCAACGTTTTTTCATAATCGTTTCAAGCAAGCCAACTCGCTCAGTCATCCAAGTGCGAGCTAAATCCATCATTGCTAAATAACGAGAGTTAGTAAGATGTAAATTAATATCACAATCACTTGGCAGCGCTTTGTAATCTATATCCACAGTGTCTAACAATGATTGATAATCACGGTTACGTTTGATTTTAAAAAATAATAATAAAAGACGAAAATATAAGTTCACAATAAAGGTCTTACCAGTTAACAATTTTGTGAGTGTAGCATAGCGTATTGCATTGGAGAATATTCTGCTCTACTCTGAAATTCTCTGATTATAAATAATAGTAGAAAAATGATGAAAAAATCAGTTTCTTATTTAAGTGTGGTATTAGCATTGATGAGTACCAGCGCGATGGCCGACTTTAACTATCCAGGCGAAGGAAACGTACGTTATCCAACTGGGGTTGAAAAGCCGTTTCAATTTGGGTTTGCTTGGCAGCAACAAAATAGCAAGTTTACTATAGGTAAAAAAAGCTATGATATGCAATTACCTGAATCCTATTCCATTGCTATTACTTTAGCAAAAGACGAGCAACAAGTGTGGGTGCAAGAATTTAATAATGGCTTTATTGAAGGATTCAGCTGGGAAATTGGCGAACACACAATCAAACTTGAAAAACGTCAATATAAAGGCGCGGTAAAAGGGGATTATGTTATCAGTTTAGATAACAAAGATTACTTTTTTGCCCGTAATAACATCAGTATCTTAATTAAGTTCACCGCTGAGGGTATCGATACTGTCGCTATTGACGGTGTAACCAAAGATATGGGTACTAAGCAATAGTACCCAACACTGTTGATTTGAGTCAGTTTACACTTTTACCGTTTTACGATTAATGCCGTAATCACGTAGCTTATTTGCAACTGCGGTATGACTTAACCCTAAACGCTTAGCCAACTGTCTCGAACTTGGGTAAGCAGGGTACAACTTACGTAATAATGTAGCCTCAAAACGCTTTACAGCTTGATCGAGCGAGCCCTCAAAATCAGACTCCAAGTACCCTAAATCATGGGTAAATGTAGGTAATTGTAAATGCTCAACACGCAGCTCGTTATCATCTAATAACGAGACCGCACGGTATATCGCATTTTCTAATTGGCGGACATTGCCCGGCCAAGGATAATCTTGTAAAAACGACAAACATTCTGCAGATAGTTCCGGAATTGCATGACCATTTTGCTGCGCATATTTTTGAATAAAATGTTCTGCAAGTGGCCCTACATCAGCTTTACGATCACGTAATGGAGCAATTTCTAAAGTCAGTACATTGATCCGATAATATAAATCTTCTCTAAACGTACCCTCTTGTACCATCGCGGGTAAATCTTTTTGCGTGGCGGCGATAATGCGTACATTTACTTTTACTTCGTTCTCATCGCCAACTTTGCGAAATGTCCCATCTTGTAAAAAGCGCAGTAACTTAGTTTGAAGTTGGGTAGACATTTCACCCACTTCATCTAAAAATACCGTGCCACCATCCGCTTGCTCTAATACGCCGCGTTTTGGCGCTGCATTTTCTTCATAACCGGCATAACCAAATAATTCAGACTCAGCAACATCATCAGGCAGTGAAGCGCACGATAAAGCGATAAAAGGTTTCACAGAACGATTAGATGCATAGTGACAAGCGCGTGCCAGTAACTCTTTGCCGGTACCGGTTTCACCAGTGATAAGTATCGGAGCTTCAAGTTGCGCCATTTTACGCGCTTCACGAACCACACGACGCATCGCAGTGCTAAAGTTGTGAATAGTTGCAAAGCTTTCTTGACCATAACGACGAAACGCACTTACCTGCTGACCTAAACGGCTTTGTGATTTGATGTTGATCACCGCACCGGCTAATACATCACCTTCGTTGCCTTGTGGTACTGCGATTGGCAAGATATCCGCGATAAAATCTTCACCAGCCACCTCAACCCGGGTTGTTTGTCCCAGTACTTCTTTGCCTTCTAACCAACGGGTAAAGTTAAAGCCTTTCAATAGATTATTAATATTTGAACCAATAACTTCTTTTTCAGTTAACTGTAAGTCTTTACATGCAGCATCGTTGCAAAGCCTTACCCAACCTTTGGCATCAATTGAGATCACACCATCTGGTAGCGCACGCAACAATGTGTTGAGCTCATTATGCTCACGCTCAGAAGGTAAAAAAGCGGTGGTACGTACATCCTGCACACCATCAATTAATCGAATTGAGGGCATGATTTTTTGAAACTGCTCAAATTCAATCGGTGGAAAACTCACATACATACGACAGTTAATTGAATCAACTTCAATACCTTTTAAATCAACGCGATAGTTGACTAAAATATTGAGTATTTCTTGAGCAATACCGATGCGGTCTGCACAATGGATATCTAAACGCATTTCACCCTCAAAAAGAGAAAACCTACTATGTCGCAAATAATACGCTAACTACCCATCGCTGGGTAGTCTATTGTAAAGATTTTTGGACAAATGATACTAACCATTATTGCAAAGACTTTTTATGGCAACTGACTATAATTTAGTATGAATGATATTAGAAAAATTCAAATACTTGGCTAATATCATTTCCACAAAAAATCCGTATAATGAAAACATATTAAAAAATGTAACTACAGTGATAACGAGGCTTGTTTGAAAATTAAAAAATATAAACTCTTTTCTATTCTCTGCTTAGCCCTAATTATCGCTGGCTGTAAGGTTGAAGACCCCTATGATACAGGCGAAACACAAGCCCAAAAGAGCGATGCACAACTGCGCGATGATTATTTAAAAAAAACGTTTAATGGTGTAATCACAATAACCGATCAGCAAGCTAATAGTGTGGCTGGCATCATGGTTGAGTTTGCAGGACAGCAGTATCAAACAAATGCCAGTGGGCAAATTAATTACTCAGGTATTACAACAGGTAACCATCGGTTAATGATCGCTGATGAAAGTTACTTCCCAGCTGTCGCTACAGTCAAAATTACTGCTGATAACGCTCAGCAACAGCTGACCCTAACAGCTAAGAGTAGTAACTCGGTTAGCCTGCTATTTGCTGGCGATACTATGTTTGCACGACGCTTTTTAGATCCCTCTTTGGCAACTATGACGGCTGCGATCCCTGATGTCGCAGGGGCACTTATTCGTCCAGCAACAGCCAGTGAAAATGCTCAAGCATTAACACATTTTGTCGCACCATTTTTTCAAGCTGCTGATTTTTCATCAGTAAACTTAGAGACACCGATAACAAGTAGTCCTGAAGCAGCACATCCAACAAAAGAGTTTAGCTTTTTTTCATTACCTGAGACGCTAGATGGGATCAAAGCCATTGGTATTGATTACGTCGCACTAGGAAATAATCATGTGTATGACTTTTTAGAAGATGGCCTCAATGATACTTTGCTTGAAGTAGATAGCGCTGGCCTTGCTCACAGTGGCGCAGGGAAAAACATAGCCAGTGCTTACCAAGCAAAGTTCATGGATGTGGGAACACTCACGTTAGGACTTTTTTCAGCGACCTCCATTACAGGTAAAGAACATGCAATTACCTATGTTACCGATGCCACAAAAGGCGGTGCCGCAGATTTAACAGAAACAGAATTAGTCTCCAACTATCTTAATGATGCAGTGCAAAATAGTGATTATGTAATTGCCCAAATGCATGGTGGTGATGAATACACTTATCAACCCAGCGGTTACATTAAAGGCAGGTTTAATTCTTTATCCAAACAACAAACCAATTTATTAGTTGCTCATCATCCGCATATTGCCCAAGGCTTTGCAGTTTTTAATGGCGTACCTGCCATTTTAGGCTTAGGCAATTTTGTGTTTGACCAAGACCGCTTAGAAACGCTGCTTGGTGTTGCGGTGTTAGTAAATGTAGACAAAGATGCATCTCCTATGACGAAGCGCGCTTTTGCTTACCCTATTTATGTTGAAGGGTATCAGCCTAAATTTACCAATGGTTTTTTGAGTGATTATTTATTACGACGTCTGGCTGAGTTTTCTGATAATAACATTACCTTGATCCCACGAGATGGTTATGCCGATGTATTTTTCACCGCAGATCAAGCGACTGTTTCTCAGCACACGGAAACAGTTACAGTTACCCCAAATCAAAGCATTCTAGATTTACGCAACTTTGCTCCATCAACAAAAGCATTTTTATCTAAACTTGAAATTATTGACGGATCGCCAAGTGATGTCACTTTAGGGCGCGATTTAATGATTTTCGGTGACTTTGAAGATTGGGATAACGATGATGAACAACTAGAAGTTGCTCGTTGGGATCACACCGGCGACAGCGTAACGCCTTGCTTAAGTGGTGCTCGTTCAGGCGCGCAAGGCTTATGCTCTGCTCGCACCCAGTTTGATAACACGCCATCGCTGCTCCCATTTAGACAAACCATTCGTGCAATGGAATTACCTAATGATGATGGCTCAATTGATGTCTTCAAGGAGTTTAGTTTGTTTGGTTACAGTAAAGCTGAAAACGCCGGAAAACTAGACGCAAAAATAGTTTATACCACCGCTGAGGATGGCCTTGAATTTTCTACTCAATTGGTCGATATTGAACCGGCTGGTAACCATGACTGGCAAGCCTTAAACTATGACTTTTCACTGCCTTCTGACGACTTAACACTTGGCCCAGAACAGTTACCACCGCGCGGTATTAAAGTTACCTTGCGTCACTTTGCGCCAAATAGTGGCGAAGCAAGCTTGGCGTTGGATGATATGGCAATGATTTCATGGCAACAAAAAGTAAACTTCACTGATACGATGTGGCGCACGGATAAAATCCATGGATTTGACTTTTTACGTTTAAATGCAACGTCTTCTGTTACGTTTAAACTAACGTATAGCACCTTTAATTAATCTCTATTCTATTTTGGAGCTAATCGTGGCTTTTAAACAACAGTTTTTTTTACTTAAACGCCAGCGTTCTTTTTGGCTTACTATTTGCCTGTTTATCATTGTGGTGATCTCAAATTCATTATCACTGTTTAATTCATCAAATGCCTTTTTCTATAGCCGTTTAGCAAATCTTACACAAAGCCAGCAAAGCAATGTTGTGATCATTGAAAGTGAGCATTTAAGTCGCGAACATAATGAACTAGTACAACAACTATTAAGCTATCAACCAAAAGCAGTATTGGTTTTTGCTAATGAACAACTAACAGTAAATAAAACCTTGACGGACATGGCACAAAACACTGTTTTTTACCCACACCCTAAAAATGACTACTGCCTACCACATATAAACGATTGGTCTGGCTACAATGTTGAATTAGCCGCTATGGCTGACAGCTCATGTCTGGCAATTTGGCCGACACTGTTTAACGACCTTGATAGTAGCAAAAGTGTATTGCTTAACTTCGCTTTAGCCCCTTCTGCACTGCCAAAGTTTTCAGCTGAACGGCTGATGACAATGGACATTATGGCCAGCCAGTTACAAAACAAAATCATTATTCTCGGTCAACATAATGCTGGTTTAGGGGTAAAACTTAATGCGCCTAAATTAACCCAGACATCAAACTATTTATTACTTACTGCTTATATTGCCGATACACTTGATAAGCAAAGCAGCATATCGCTACTGACACTATGGCAAAGCACCCTACTGCTGCTTAGTATTTCTTTACTACTGCTGTTCGCTTTTCAAAAATTATCAATTAGTTACAGTATCGTAATTGCAGTGCTAACAAGTATATGTTGGTTTGGCTTAGGGTATTTTATTTTAGTGTTTCAGCATTTATTTTTACCCGTTGGCCAGATGACCATTTTTACCTTTATTACACTAGTGTGGGTAATATTGGTTAGAAAACTCAACGAAGACAGGGAGCTCACTAGCCTAATTGGGAATATTCAACAGAAAATGGCTGGGCGCTATTTACCAAAGTCATTTATTTCTCAAAGCTCGCCTTGGGATGCGATTATTCGCTTGGTAACTCAACAACTTGCTTTGAATAAATCGATATTTTTAGCGCGTAAAGAAGGCGATCACCGACTAACCGAAATAAGAGCCGTCAATTGCCACCTTAGTGATATTAAAGAAATGCGCCGCGATTATAAGCGCGCGCCATATTCAGATGCTTTAAAAGAATTTGGTGTTGTGCCAATTTTGCGCCCATTTTTTAATGAGCTAAGTGACGGTGAGCTGCAATATATCGTGCCATTTATCTATGCCGGTGATGTGCGTGGTTTTTGGGCAATGACAGTAATGCCTGATGCACAATTTAACAAACAAGCATTTGAGCGCAATGTAAATGCCTTTGCCGGACAAGTGGGTGAATTACTGTTCCATTATCGAATTATTGAATCACAAAATAATGCTAATGATAGCGCCCTATCTCAACTACTCACTTTGAAATTACAAGAACCGCTCAGCCAGCAAGTGAAAACGTCGATAGCGGAAATGGAACAAAAGCTAACGACCTTAGAGCATGTGTTTAATAATGTTCGCTCTGCGACTGTATTATTTAATTTATTTGGTCAAGTGGTGCAAATAAACAAATCGTTAGAAAAACTAGCTGCGCAGCATCAATTCTCTATTTTTGATATGACAGCATTGGATTTGCTCTGCTTAGTTACTGATTTAGATACTGAAACCGCGAAAGGTAAATTACGCTTTATCACCTTACAAAAAGGCGATATTTATCTTCAAGCTAAGCTTGATGAAAATACCTATATACTCAATGTTCGAGCAATGGATGCAAGTCATCTACAAAATGCATCTGGCGAGCCATTTCAGGTTTCAGGTATTTTATTTGAGTTTATTGATATTGCGTTTTTTATTGAGCAAATGCCCAACAGCAAACAACTGTGTGATTCATTATGCAAACAACAGCAATTTTACGCTCAAAACTTGATGGAGCCATCAACTAGTGGGTGATTTTATTTTACAATTGTTTCCAGCAGGTGGTGGCTTAGGTCAATCGGTGATCACCACTGTATGGATAGGCATTACTGTTGTTTGTTTGTTAAATTTACGATTTGGTTTTCCGCTTACTGGGCTTGTTGTGCCTGGTTATTTAGTGCCACTACTTATTGTTAGCCCAACCTCAGCCGCCGTTATCTTAATTGAAGCGGTAGTAGTGTATGGCTTAATGCTCTTTAGCGCTAAGTACGTAATGCAAAGATTTGGCTACGCCGAGATGTTTGGTCGTGACCGCTTTTTTGCCATTATCTTGATCAGTATTTTAGTGCGTGTAGTCATGGATACTTTGTTTTGGCCATTGATTGCTAACGTGCTCAGCGGTTGGGATATAACCTTTGATTATTCATCACAGCTTTATTCCCTGGGGTTAGTTATTATCGCCCTCACTGCCAACGTGATGTGGAATGGTGGCTTTAAGTACGGCATGAAAGTTACCATTGTTCAGCTACTAATTACTTTCTTATTAGTTCGTTTTGCACTCATGCCAATGACTAACTTTAGCATCGCCAATTTAGCAATTATGTATGAAGCGGTTGCCGCATCAATTATAGCGGCACCAAAAGCCTATATTATTTTGGTGATCACTGCGTTTATTGCGTCGCGTGCCAATATTAAATATGGCTGGGAATTTAATGGCATTATGCTACCCGCATTATTGGCGCTGCAGCTTATGCAGCCAACTAAATTGCTCACATCCTTTGCAGAAACAGCCATTATACTGATCATTGGTGCTTCGCTATTAAACTTTACGCGGTTACGTAATGCCAATATTGAAGGTGCAAGATTATTGCTATTTTTCTTCAATATCGGTTTTATCTATAAGTTATTTTTAAATTATTTTGTGGTGCACTACTACCCTGAAATAAAAGTTACCGATACCTTTGCTTTTGGTTATATGCTGTCTACGCTTTTAGCATTAAAAATATATCAAAAAAGCGCACTAGGCTTAGTGATCCGAGCCACCTTTCAAACTTCAATCCTAGGCGGTGCGTTAGCCATTGTGATCGGCTTTATTATCATGTTTATCCCTTCTTTATTTGTTACAACTGACATTAAAGAATTGCAAAGCACAAACAAAGTCAGCGCTCTTGGTCAACAGATCAGTGAATATAAAAGCTACCTTTATACGAGCAATAAAGGACAACTAGACATCAGCAGTTATCAAGCTAGTCAGGACAAAAATAACTTTAAACAAGCGATTTATGAAATTAATAAAGCCCCTAATTCAATAGAAAACTTACTGCTGAATAAACAGCGCTTAGCTAAACTTGATTTTCAATTGCAATTTGATGATAGTTATATTTACATTCGCGATGCTAGAAAAACCTCGCAACGCGGGTTATTTGTTATTTCTCGAAAACCAAGCGCAGATTTCATAGTCACGGTACCATTTCCCACTTCAGAAAGTTTAGCGAGCGACTCTGCGGGGCTTATATTTTCACACTTTGACAGTCGTGCCTTAGTATTTGGTACCAGTGCTACACCAACGACGGAATTAACTCATAATAATAAACAAAGTCCTTATTATTTAGCATTTATTGAAGCGCTGGGGCTTGAGCAACTATTTCAAGTACGGGAAGTTAACAATCGCACAAATCGTTTGTTAATCAAAACCCCTGTCGGCGCAACAAGTCAGTATTGGATTTACAATCAGTTACCAAGCTCACTCAGCCAACGTTTGATCCAACAGCTATTAGGACATCAAGAGACTTTTTTTGGTCAAGCAACCAATAGCTCTTTACCTGCAGCAAATTTTAATGGCCAGCTGTTTGAAGTGTTTTTAAATAGTGATAACTACACTACGTTATTAGCTAACATATCTCGTGATGAAAGTAATAACTATGACAACGCAATTAGCTATGCAACGCAGAGCCTGAATGAAGTGATTGAGCTATTTGCTGACAACATTACCGCTAAAGGCAGTGGCGCTTATAAACCATTAACGGCAAATCAAGCCGCCTTGTGGGAATTTGAAATATTACACCCTCTATACCGTTTAAAAACTAAGCTGACGGATCAAGATGTAGATGAGAATATAATCAATCAACTAAATCAAATTAATGCCACAGCCAGACTAATGGGCTATCAGCTAACATTACTCAATAACGCGCAAGGTCGCTTTTTACTTATCGCCCCTTTCGTTGATGGGGCTGCAATAGCCTATGGTCAAGGTTTCTATGTCATCAATCTGACATCAAGTACCCAACTTAATATTGAAGTACCGCGACCATTATTTGAAAGTAATACCTTAAAGTTTGCCACTGAACTATTTGTAAATAGCCGGGCAGAGCATTTACTGATCGCCGGTGCCCATCCTTATGCGCATCCACAAGCGAATGTATTATTACCCAATAATGTTGATTCATTATTTAATGTGGTTCATCAAAGCTATTTACGGTTTGCACAAAATAATGCCATTTTAAACTTACAAATTCGTAGTCACAGTGCACCATCATGGATCAGACCCACCGCCCTAGCTTTTGAATATACGCAATCAAATAACGCCCACCAGCATCTTTTACAAACACTTAATCACAGTTTGCAAGATTTGGCTGTTGATTACCAAGTTGTGCAAGGCCAAACCGCGACAAGAGGTTTAGAGCTTGGTACGTCGCCGCAATCTGGCTATCAAATATTTGCTCCCCACAGCGAACTAGCAACCCTGTGGCTTGCATCTGATTTTAAACAGCAATTTTCTGTTAACCAGCAAAGTCTTTTACAACGCTTGCTCGCGATTTCAGCGCAACCAACAATTAAAGTAATGAATATAACCACATTATCGCCTGCCAATTGGCAAGCTGTAAGTTCACAGCAGCAAAGTCATTTTTTAAAAACGATTGAGCATTATGCCAGCACGCAACGCTTGACGGCACTGGCACAACTATGTAAACCATTCGCTAACTGTGAATTACAAACAATTGAATTTGAAGGCCGCCAAGAGTATGCCCTCGCGATCAGACAAAAAGGTAAGCTGTTGGCAATTTTTAATCCGATAACAAACCGTCTCACTGACCAAAACCGTTTTAACACTATGATGATTGAGGGATCGTATGCAATTTATTAAACGACTCTTAAAAATACTCATATTGCTCCTAATACTTACTGGGCTTAGTTTTGCGCTGTTTAGTTTTTATCTGTGGATACAGTCAGCAGAACCTATAACTAGCCGTTCGGATGAAGAGACACGCTCTAACGTTCAATGGCTAAGCACTGAAAAACCATTGATTTTTTCGTTTTCTAGCACTAGAACACACTCGATCCGAGTATTATCAAATGCGATATTTTCTGAACCACAGGATTTAGATAAACCGATAAACTATGCCATTGAATACGCATTCTTAAATGAAAAAAAACAAGTAATTAGTAGTCATGTCTATCACCATGCGTCAAAACTAACACCTCCCGACAATGAGCAACAAATAAAGCAAATTATTGAAAATCGGCAAGCTTTACAGGTCTCATCTGGGCAATCTTTTTATATCAGCCCAGAACAATTAAAGAACGTTACCAGCGTATCATTAAAGTTAATTAGCGAAGATAGCCAAGTTATGGGAGTTGTAGTGCGAGTCCATGCTAAAACACATAACGATAATGATGATAAATACAGCGCGTGGCTCAAGTTACCATTAGAGCGAAGAGAGCGAAGCAGCGCATATCACAGTATTGGGGTTAATGCGTTATCAACCACAGAAATAAACAATGCAGTTACCTATTCATGGCTAAAACTTGCTCCACAAGGTATTCCTGGGATCGACTTTAAAGCCGACATTTTATATGAAACGCTGCCCTACAATGTTGTTACTTATGACTTTGCGCAGCAACAACTTAATTTAAATGACTATTACACCGATGCGACACTGTGTGCGAGCATTGAACTAAAACAGCCAGATTCGCTTATTTTCAGTCTGGACAAATCAGCTGAAATCAATTTAACTTGGTATGATTTAAGTCAGTTTATTGCACCACATACTGTGCTTTATCGCGCAAATACAGCGCAGCCACTGAGCTTTATTACCGAGCCATTAGATATTGGTTTAGTAACTATATGCAGCACCGAGCCACTGTTAAGTAATTGGTCTTTTAGCTCACTACAACCGTTAACGACCGCACAAGATGGTTACTATCAAATAAGTAACTTATTAAATGCTCGCTTCACACTTGAAGAAAGTAGCGATATTAACATCGATCTCAGATCATCTAGTCGAGGTCATGCTACTGTGATTGTTTATGATCAAAATAATCAGCCAATTGATACCTTTACTATTTCTTATGACGATGAATTATCTGAATTTGATCGAGTTATTCTAGATTCCACACAACGAGAAAAAATCCCTAAAGCAAATAGCTTTTATTTACGTCTTAACGAACGTGCAGCGGCATTGGTAATTACAACTGAGCAACCGACTCTTGTACGTGTCAAATCACGTAATAGCCAGTTTAACTATCAACGTACGGTATGCCATACGAAATGTATTGAAGATCCAAACTTTCATGATATTGCCGCTTGGTATGAGCAACAAGCTGATAACCATTACGACTTTACTGAACAAGATAGTTACGTCAATATCCGAGTTTTCCAAGAGCCACCAGAGATCCTAATTAAAGACAGTTTCTATCAATCAAGAGAGCTGTTTAAACAATTACCGATCTCTAATGTCGCATTGGTCAATAGCCCAACAAAATATTTTACCCCAGTTACTGAGCCCAGCCCTTATAACTTTGCACCATTGCAAAATAAGCATCTGCTGCAAGCGGCGACTAATGCGCCAAGTACAGATCCAGGCAGTGTGGTTTATCAACTAAACAACAAAACAGCCAGAGAAGTAAATTTAGTAGACACTGACTTTGAACAACTGGCAAGTATTGAAAAAAATGCCCAACAAATTTATCAAAACTGGCAAGGGCAACGCCCGTGGCTTAAACAACGGTTGTATAAACTTACGGCAAATACGCCACTAAAATTAGCATATCCAACGCAACGCCCGTACAGTGTGGTATTAAAAGCGTACAGCCATTATGCTGAGCAGAGCATTATCATCGATATTGCTCAACGTGCTAAATACCAAAGTGGCTTAACCCATGATTATAGTATTGCAAACAAGCGCTATGGACTTCAGCCGAGCCGCTTAAGTGATGCCTTTTTGATCCATCCAAAAGACAGTCAACTATTTGCTTACCCGGCAATTACTCAACAGCTCAATGCTGATGTTCGTGCGCTCAACAGTTTAACCATTACAAGCAATAAAACCGTCTGGATCGCAGTATTAGAAGAGTACGCTAACGAAGAAGTAAAAATAAGGTGGTGGAATGATGATGCAAGCTAAACGCTTACTTGCGATAATATTACTGTTATTAACTAGCGCAAGTTACGCTAGTTCGTCATCACAAAATGGTGCCTATGCGGTTACAAAAGCCCAACTAGCGCAATGGCTGAGCACGCAAACAAACTTGGCGCAAGGCAACGAACTAACATCAGCGTTAACTTTAGTAACGAAAGATGAACACGTTATAGCAGGAGAAATAAAATACCAGTCGAGTGGCAGTCAGTGTATTGCCTATGCTCCGCACCGCTATTTTGACAAACACAGCTACCCTATTGCGATGGCCCTATTTACTGAATGCCAGGTTTTCTTAGCCAATACCATACATCGCAATACACTTGCAGCTGATGGACAAAAAAGTGATCTAGGTAAATACCACTACAGTGTTACCAATGCGTTTATTCAAAGCTACGCCAACACAGTCGATCAGTTCGTTATTTATCAGATACACGGCTTTGATCCAAAAAAACGACACACTAAAAAAGCACGCAATAGTGATGTAATAATCAGTCATGGTGCCAAGCCAGCTACAGCTAAATTACAGCAAATAAGCCAGTGTTTAACTGACAAATTACAACTTGCCAGTTATGTATATCCGTTAGAAGTTACAGAGCTTGGCGGCACAAAAAATATTTTAAATAAAATTCTGCCAAGCAATGGCGAATTTTTCCATATTGAATTAAGTGATATATTACGCGCGAAACTTGTTCAACAGCCTACTTTGATGAGTCAATTTAAAATATGCATTACGCTATAACTGCTATTATTTTCAGCCTATTGCTTACTTTGAGCCCACACGGCTTAGCCAGTAATGACAATATTTTGAGTTCGCCTATGTGGCTAAATGTGACACCTAACGTGCATTTAGATAAATCTCAGCAAGCGATGTATTTTGAAGCTAAACAAAGTCGTTATCTTTGGCTGGCAAAAGGTCAATGGCTGGAGCTGGATAGTACAACATTTAATTCGTTTATTTACAGCTCGGGGACCAGTCACCTTGCCCAGCAGAGACTCAATGTGAGTCGCGATTTTATCTGTGAACAAGCCAAGTGTCAGTTACCGATTGCATCATATAACCGCATTTTAAAAATCACCAATCACCTTGATGAAGGTGTAACCTTAACGGCAATGGTCGGTGAAACAAACCGTCACCGTGATAGCTTCCGTCGCGCCGTAAAGCTACCACGAGCGGTAACTCGTTTACAATATGGTCAAAATATTGAGCATTATTATCACTTTAAAGCGGGCGAAAAAGTAAAACTGTACTTTCAACACGCTAAAAAATTAAAACTAACTGTGCGCAAAGATTTACTAAATAAAGATATTAACGGCAAAGTCTATACCTATGTAAATGAGCAACCGATCAGTGTGCTCGGTGTTATTGCCAGTCGCGCCAGCGAGTATAGTGACCAACACATTGGTTTGGCCAATACCGATTACTTAGCAATAGATAAAGGTGAATACCTAACTATACGTAGTGAAACAGACGCTTATATTAAACTTGAGCAAAATCACAGAGCAATTTTTGATGATCAAGCAATGGATAAGCAACAAGAACGTTTGTTTCAACCATATTGGGTTAATAATTTAGACAACACGCTGCGTGCTATCTACTCTCAACACGACTTATCACAGCTAAACAATTCACCTTATCAAAGTGGTGAATTACTTTCGCAACGTCGTTATCAAGATTTACTTAGCACAATTTCATCTCGCGATTTTCTTGTTCCGAAGTCGCAGGATAAAGCGTACTTTAATAGTCAATTTAAGCAGTTTGATAGCTTTAGCGGACTGCGGATGGTTGATGATACTGGCTACCCTGTACTATCAGAGCACTATGCGCAAATACATCAATTAGGCCAGCAACAGCATCAATTTTCTCTAAACAATAAACAGCGCGTGAGAACGACGATAACACTGCATGCGCGCAGCAGTGTCGATAGCCAATTGTTAGTTCGCAGTGGTAACTTAAAATGGCATTTAACCTTGCTAAAAAGCGAAAATTTTGCCGCTTTTGAGTTAAACGTGCCTTTAACAACAACTCAATTAAGCATTCAGAATCTTCAGCAACAGCGCCAACCAATTGAATACGTAATGCAAAGTGATCAATTACTAGATTTACCAAATAATGAATTGCTCTATGCACAAGCAGGTACGCTAAAAGAAAAAAGTAATCTTATTCATAACTTATTGGCCCAGCAAATTAGCCAAATCGGTGATGAGTTTACTGCCGCACTGCTCCCTTATAAACCACTGAAAACAAAAACTTCCACTGATACTATGCATTGGCAACATCAACTCGGTGAAGCTGAGTATTTAATGGCAGAGCATCCACTTCAGGCACTGCAATTAATTAAAAAATTAGTCAACGTGCCCAATACAGATATTGCAATTAAAGCGTGGCAATTGCGTCTCACTATTTTGATGGCGCAAGGGCGCGACGCTTTAGCCAAAAGCTACCTTGAAGGGCTCTACAAAAGCAGCCAAGAAGTGGCTATCAAATCCTATGCTGGCAATCAGTTGATACAACAATATCAAGCATTAGAGCAAGACTATAAACTGCAAGGTTTATGTGCCAATGCTTTAGATTTATTAGCGCCATGTAGGAACATTTTGATTGCGCTTGCAATCAAACAACAAAAAAACTTACTCGCATTGTGGTTAAGTCATGACTTACCTAATCAAGCGGCATTGCAAACAAGCTTTGCAAAATTAAATTGGCGCGATTACAGCGAAGCAGATATTCAACAGCCCAGCTACGAACTTGATTACCCAGGCACGCAAACGCTTGCCAGCCCAACGGGGTTAATACAAGCACTGGTGGTTAATAAAAGCCAAGCGGTAACATTCAAAGCGCAAAGCCAACCACTCACAATTGCCCTAAGAGCGCGCAGTACCAGTGTTCAAAATGGTCAATATAAAATGAGCTGGTTGTTTGCACAACAGACATCGCAATCATCAAAATCAGCGCAACACACTGTACTGCCAATTTTTTCTGATATTAACTCGCAAACCCTATTACGCAATGATGCTCAACCGCTGTCGATCTCCAGTGACGCGTTGATCACATTACAAGCTGGTGAGTCAGTTCGCTTATATAGTGATCAACAAACATTTATTTCCTATAAAATACTCTCGCAGCCATTGACGACAACGTATAATTATCAAAATATGGCAACCCGCTATTTTTGGCAAACACCATTTATGGCGTTGCTATATGACACCGATATCAACATGCAGACGTTATTGAATAATACCTTATTTAAGTTAGCGGATAAAACGCTAACCACCAATGAGTACACGCAAGTTTTAGCGAAAGTAAATGCCCTGAGCTTACCTCGACAACTCGCGCAGTTATTTTCACGTATACAAAGTTATGGCCAGTGGGTTCCTCTACAAGACTATACTGACTTTGCTGGCACGCAACTCATTGCTGTGGATTCTCAAGATGAGAGTAGCTATAGCGACCAATTACTGCGTACCAGTAGCCAAGGCGGTTTTACGCAAGGATTAGTCTTACGCCCACATCATGATTTACATATTGACTTGAGCCAAACCCGCTCAGAACAAATTCGTTTAAACTTTCATTTTTCGGTCGCAGAGTTATCTGCAGCGGCTGACTTATCCCAAGGGAATGTCGCGAACGTTGCAATAAAATTAGCCACATCGGAAAAAGTTTGGTCAATACAACCTGATAAACCAACTGCATTTGGTTTTAATAAAACTGAGCTAACCGATAATGTGCTCTCGTTGCAATGGCTTAATCCTTATTTATCACAAATGATGACAATCAGCGCACAAGAGTACCGTAATGGTCGCTGGTATGACTTACCGCTTAGCAATAACTTGTTATTTTACACTGTTCTGCCAGAGCGGCATTTAATCGCACAATTACCAGCCGATCGCTTAGTTAAGCTCGAGCAAATGCTCCCAAGCAGTATTGTTGGTGAATTTGAACAACGCCTTGAACGCAGCTTTTTCCACCCAGCAGGTAAAATAGAAGTCAGCACCGACAGCATCAAGCACGTTCGCTTATATACTTGGCAATTGAGTGAAAGCAATCATAAAATATCTAATTTTGAAGCCGAGCAAAACAGCTTCGCAAACACCGTAATTTACCAACTGCCCGTTGCTCAGCGTGCCCTGCAAACTGAGGTCGCACAGTTTCATCCAGACGACTTAAGCTGGCAAGCATTTATTAATTATGACCGCCGAGGTATTTTTGAATCTAGCGAAAACGTCCCTATTCGTCATAGTATGGATGTTGGCGCTAGGTTTCGATTAAGTGACGATGAGAATTGGTATCGTCTTGATCTTACTTACTCTTTGAGCGAACAAGATAGCGAACTATTTTCGATTGATGGCTATCATTCTTGGCAAGATCATGACAGTCCTTGGTACGTCGACAGCGCCTTGCAAACCACATGGCAACCAAGTCAAGCAGACACTGACAGCCAATATGCATTTAATACCTATGTGCAGATTGGTCAGATCTGGCGCATTGATGAAAGTCATCGTCATCAATGGCAAATAAGTCCATTCTACAGCTACAGCAGTGCTAATATTGAAGACTTTTTATTTGATCCTAAACTCAATTCAGACATTTATAATTTTTATCGCGAAGATCACCCGCATGGTTGGCGAGGCGAATATCAATATCGCTATCAACCGTGGGTTGATAGTTACTTTAATTTTCTCGCCGGCAGCACGTCCAATGCCGATTGGACAAGCCTAGATATTTTGCGTTTTGGCGCATCTTGGCATCAATATTATCAAGGGCAAATCTTCCAAGCCGGATTAACCAGTTACTATAAGTTTGCTGATAAACATCGCCCTAATAGCACATGGCAATACATCACCAGTGTAGGTTGGCGAAAACAGCTGCCATTAGGTAACTTTTCACAAGGGTGGATCAAAGTACGTTGGGACCAAGATTGGTTTAGAAATGACCATAACATCAGTCTCGAGTTTTCGACTGGCAATATAGCTGACACCGGTTTTGGTGTTTTCTCTCACGACGAAATTATTTTTGAGTCACTGCAACTCAATCACTTTTTAGAGCAGAATTAATATGGCAAACACCAAGAAAGTTACTCCCTCTAGCGAATTAAAAGATCGCTTAGAACATCTATTGTTTGCTGATATTGCTAATTTTTGGCTGGACCTTTATCGCCAAAAATACCGTCAACTTGTTGATGAACTAGCGCAGTGGGAATTGCTGCAAAATATGCCCGATGGCGAAGATCAGGATATTTGGCTATTGCGCCAAGCAATTGCTTTTCTACGTCATCGCGTAGAACATAAACAGCAAAGTTTACAAAAGTTGGATGCCGGTTATCTGCTTTTTATTGAAAGACTCAGTCATGCAGAAATCAGCGCCGAACGTGAATTCCATATTTTAGATTACGCTCAGCAACTAGGCGCCACGTCTGAACAATTACGCCAAGATAAACTTGCCTTTAATCGTTGGTTTGACGAAGGTGCTGTGATCAACCGTTACCAAGATATAGTCGCTGATATTGAACAAACTCTTAAATTTTTAATTGGAAAGCTTGGCGACTTAAGTAATCGCTATTTAAAAAAATCTTCAAACGATATAGCAAAAGCGTGGCAAACTCTGGACTTAGAGAGCTTCTTTTTACAATTATTAACCAAGACCGATAATGAACATGTAAGAAATGCGCTATACCGTGCCTTAGCGAATCAAGTACAACTGATGCATAACTATGATGGCGATCCAGAGCTAAGTGCAAATTTAATTGAAACCTTAGTATTAGCATTAGAAGAGGTGAATACACCGCATTTAGCCCGTTTGGATATATTAGAAATTTTGATCCATCAACGGCCAACCTACATTCGTGCATTTATGCAGCAGCTGATCCAACAAACTGATCAGTGCCAACTTAATGCTGAAGAACGGTTATTTATTTTAGCTGCGTTACCAAAAATTTTAACCAGCCAGAACACATTGAGCCACTTATGTGAAAACCTGTTAATGCAGTTAGCCGAACACAGTTATCCACGAGTAAGGCAAAGTGTTATAGAGCAAGCTGGTAATTTTTCTGTCAGTTTTTTACAAAATTTATTAACCGAACGATTAAAAATAGAAACCGTTGATGCCGTGCGCTTTACGTTAGTTAAACAACTAAGTAGCCCTCGTATAGATACCGACAACTTTGCATTCAAACTCTGGTGGCAACTATTAAGTGGTAATGAAAGCTTTGCCATTAAACGTTTAACGTTAGAGCTCACTGCTCGTATGATGCTCAATCAACAATTAGAGACAAACCAACCAAATAGCGTTTTCACAACTTATATCAATTGTTTAAATGAACGATTGCAGAGCGAGCCGGTGCTGGCTATTCGCCGTTTTATCAGCCGTACCAGAGAGCAATTAGTTGCATTTGAGCATCAAAATTTAATGGCTGAGTTAGAGCAAGTATTACCAAACTCTGCAACCCTATCTCAGCTCGATAAAGAATTAGATGAAGAGTTACTTGGTCGCTTACTCAGTCGTAAAGCTCAGCAAAGCGAAGGCTACAATGTTAGTAAAAATAAATTAACATGGCAGATCCGCAGTGGTTATCGTTATGCGTTTAGGTTGTGGCGTTTTATACATGAATGGCGCAACCCAAGCACAGACAAACGCCAAAGCTTTAATCATAGCAAAGCCCGAAAACCATCTGCCTTTATGCATGTGCCTAGTTGCTCTGTAGCGGAGATAAGCACTACCAATGTTCCTGGCGAACCGTTATTTGATACTGATGAATACTCAGCGCGGCCACATTTACCGTTACCTGATTTCTTACTCTCGGTACTGAGCCAAGACAATTTAAAACAGCCAGCAAAGACCTATACGCCAGATGGTATTTTATTAGTTACCCCGCCAAAGTCATTATTTCAGCGAATTAGCAGTTATATTTGGCTAAGTATTAATATTGATAGTTTAGATACGCAACGTAAAGGTAACGAAATAGAGCAAAACAATTACCTGACAGCACTCAATAAGCATGGTTTTAGTTTTGAATTTAAAGCCTATGGTGAACAACTCGGTTGTACGTTTGATGTAGAGCCAAATATTAGTAAGCTTTATAATAAGCTAAGTTTTTCTCCACTACTGGTAAATATTTGGCTGAATTTTAAAGAGTATCTTTACTCAATCTATCAAAACAGTATTGGTCAGCTTATCTTTTTTGTAGTTGGTTTTATGGTTTATTTTTGGGGACGTCATATTCGCATAAGCCGACGTATAAAAACCGACCGTCAAGCAATTCCAGTCAGTATTGGTGGTTGGGGCACCCGAGGTAAATCTGGCACTGAACGCTTAAAAGCCGCGCTGTTCAGCAGTCTTGCGTTAAAAGTAATAACGAAAACAACGGGCTGCGAAGCAACCCTTATTTATGCTCGCTCCAATGGTGAACAATTTGAAGTGCCTTTATTCCGCCCATTTGATAAAGCCAGTATTTGGGAACAAAGTGATGTTTTACATTTTGCTAAAAATGTCAAAGCAGATGTCTTTTTATGGGAGTGCATGGGCTTAACACCTCGCTACGTCAAAATACTCAGGCAGTGGATGCAAGATAACTTTTCAACTATTACCAATGCCTATCCTGATCATGAAGATATATTAGGACCAACAGGTATTGATGTGGCTAAAGAAATGGCAAACTTTATCGCCCCCAAAAGTCAGGTTTTTACTAGCGAACAAACCATGTTCCCTATTTTAGATAAAGACGCTACACAAAAAAGCAGTACCTTAATTCAGGCACATTGGGGCGATGGTTATCAAATCACACCCGACATTAGAGCACTTTACCCATATGAAGAGCACCCGGATAATATTGCTTTAGTATGTAAGATGGCAGCCTACATTGGCCTGGAAAAAGACTTTGTATTTAAAGAAACAGCACAGCGTATAGTACCTGACATTGGTGTTTTACAACACTTTAGCCCTGTACCTTTTACACATTTTAGCATGTCATTCGTTAATAGTATGTCAGCCAATGAACGCTTAGCGACCATAGAGAACTGGCGACGCTTAGATTTATTTGGCCTAAGCAAGGATCCAAGTAAACAAACCATCGCCTTGATTAACAACCGAAATGACCGTGTAGCACGTTCAAAAGTGTTTGCCCAGATGCTCGTCGAAGATTTACCGTTTGATAAAATGGTTGTCATTGGTACCAATGTTGATGGCTTTTATAGCTATTACTTGCACGCTTTTGCTGAGCGCTTTGAACGAATAATTAGTAATAATGATTTACAGGAATTAGAATTGTTGTGCTCTCAGCTACACTGCATTAAAGAAGCAGATACAGTTGCCGAAATAATGAATAAAGCACTTGAAGGTAGCTACCAGGCAAAAGAATTTACCGCCTTGAATAATGCAGAGCAATTTACTGATTGGCTCAATGGACAGGCACAAACATTAAGTGAACAGCAGCGGATAAGTTTGCAAGATGTTTTTAATCACTATTTAAGCTATCAACAGATGCGGCCTTTGTTGAGTGATTTAAAAAAGAATCAACATAATTTACAAACAATATTATTGGAATTAGTCAAAAGTAAATGCATATTAATTACTAACTCCAAGGTCACCCCCGATCAATTAACGATCATGCTAACGGCACTTGCGAGGCCTCACTGTCACCAAGTCATCATTGGTATGCAAAACATTAAAGGAGCTGGCTTAGGCTATGTTTATGGCTGGCAACAATGGCAAAAGATTTACGATAGCATAAGTATGCTGTTAGATAACAATTGCTCAGCTGAACAGTTTAAAAAAACCTTAACGCGCTTATCACTGATCAGTACATTTAGTCAGCTTGAGCATGCTTATTTAAGCAGTGCGTTATTAGAGATAAAAAAAATGCATCATGCGCAAAATGAATACAGCCAAGCAGAGCTTGTGCATATTAATGAACGTTTGAATAAACATCAGCAACAGCTAGACAATAAAACCGACAGCCAGCAACAAGGCCCATTAAAAAGATTTGCCAGACAAGTGGCTGAATCATTTTTAGATGCTGGGGCTGCTGTTAAACGCAAAAAAATTGCCAACCAAGTTTATAAAGATATCGCAACCCAGCGTATTACTCTTGAAAAAGCTATTACGGTCTTAGGAAAGCTAAATCGCAATCAAAAGCCCGGCTGGTTAACATTTTCAAATAAAGATAATAGCTAAGTTAATCATACCGTAAAAACCTACAAAGCCTTAATTACTAATTAAGGCATACCGACCTAAACAAATGTATTAACTTAATTTTCAGCTAAAATTTTAGTTATAAAATAAGTAAAATATTTTCAAAGTAATTACATTCAGCAAGTCACTGTTTGCAAATGAATTATTTAAAAAAGACAAATAAAGCAGTGAATTATTGCGAAAACGCTCATGTTCAACATTTGACCGAACCCAATATTTATAGCAAAATAGTACCATGAATTGTTAATAAAAATGTTAACAAAAACAAAATGAATTACTTGGTAGGAAAAGTACTATGAAAAACTCATTGTTTAAGCTTGCAACATTACCTTTATTGATCGCTTCAGGCTTTGCAGCAGCATCAACGAACCTAGTAGCAAATGGTTCTTTTGAAAACACTGCAACAATTTCTGGAACATGGGGATTATTAAATCAAGTCTCAGGTTGGCAACGTTCAAACAATGCTAAGTTTGAAATCCAAACCAATAAGCTTGGCCTTATCAAACCTCAAGATGGCAGCCAGTATTTAGAGTTAGATTCGACAGCTAATTATAGCGTTTCGCAAACATTGAATACTGATGTTGATCATAACTATGAAGTAAGCTTTTATTATTCAGCACGTGTAAGTGGTGATGCAAATACTAATAAAGCAGAAGTATATTGGGATGGTGAGTTACTCGATACGTTAAATTCAACCACCAAAGACTGGCAAAAGTTTACGTACACTGTAAAAGCAAGTTCAGCAGCAACCGAACTTAAATTTATCGGCGCAGGTAAATCTGATTCATTAGGTGCGTTTATTGATGATGTCAAAGTAACTAGCCAATGTGCATCTGGCTTATACGGTATTAATAACTTCGGTACGAATGAAGAAGGATTTGTTTACTTTTTCAATACTGACACAAACACATACTCTAAAGTAACGGGTTTAAGTAACACGGCATCAAATATTGCATCACATAATGGTGTTTTATATTTCATGGAGCAATTAGATAGCTCGACTAAAATCTCGCAAATTTTATCACTTGACCTTGCTACGAATGAGCAGGCATTGGTTACATCTGCAACTTCGTACCCGATTTACCGCTCTGCAATGAACGCTGATGGCACAACATTACGTACCACAAGCAAAACATACATGTACGATTTTGACCTAGCTACAGGTGATAAAACAGTACTTGGTAAATTAACTTTCCCTGGTGATTCGTTCGCTGATGGTGATATTGCTTATTCAGCTGATAATAATGTTCTTTACGTTCTTACCGGTAAAGCACTTTATACTATTGACCAAGGTTCAATGGAGTTGTCTTTAATTGGTGAGCATGGTGTTGATCAAGCATCTGGTATCGCAATTGCTGCAGATGGCACAATTTATGTTTCAGGACGTGTAAAAGGTGAGAACGCTAAAATTTACCGATTAGATCAAAATACTGCGGCGGCAACATTCATTATGGATGGCCCTTCACATGTTAATGATTTAACGTTTGTTGATAGTAACTACTGTAACTAATTTACACTGTTAATAAGTCTTTATTTAAAGGCCGAGTAATTTATTACTCGGCCTTTAGTATTTGTTACACAATGCCACCTTATTTACCCGCTATACAAAAAATGAGCAAGTGTCATTTCATTACGCTTATTACCGCAAAGCCCCTTAGTGCCTTACGCTGACGCTTTAAAGCCATCAGTAATCTAACTATCGCAAGCACTTCCCCTGCACTGCCCGTGTATGTATACTTAGGCGCAATTGTAGCTAGGATAAGGGTGTGACTCTTACCCACTAAGCAATCTTAGTGAGCAAACCATTACCTTAGCTGCATTAAAAATAATATTCATGGCCACCCGTTCTATTTGTGTTGAAAGCACATGAACGACCAAAGCAAAAAATATAAGGCCGCAATAATTAACGTTGAGTTAGGAAGTAAATATGAGTTCATTACCTAAAGCAGGTGATTTTTTAGGGCATCCTAAAGGATTATTTCTGTTGTTCGGCACAGAAATGTGGGAGCGATTTGGTTATTACGGCATGCGTGCCATTTTAGTACTTTATCTTGTTGCTATTGTCAAAGACGGTGGTTTTGGTTGGAGTAATGCAGACGCACTAAGCCTTTATGGTACGTTCACAATGGCGGTTTATATCACTCCATTATTTGGTGGTTGGTTAGCTGATAACGTACTTGGTCAACGAAAAGCTATTATCATAGGCGGTCTACTAATGGCTGCTGGCCATTTTACTATGGGTATCCCCCACGATATGTTAGCCGGCCAACAAGAAAACGTATTTTATATCGGTCTTGCTTTATTATGTATGGGTAACGGTTTATTTAAACCTAACATCTCAACTATGGTTGGCGACTTGTATAAAGAGGGTGATCAACGTCGTGATGGCGCCTTCACAATCTTCTATATGGGTATCAACTTAGGTGGTGCGCTTGGTCCACTTGTTGCGGGTTTCGCAGCTGCATCTATGGGTTGGCAATATGGCTTCATTGTAGCAGGTGTTGGTATGCTTGTATCTGTGGCGATGCAAGTGGTTTTAAGTAATAAATACTTAGGTGATATTGGTGTTGTTCCTGCAGCTAAATTAGCGCAATCACAATCAACTTCAGATACCAAAGAGCCGCTAACTAAAGTAGAAACTGACCGTATCAAAGTTATTTTCACTATGAGTGTATTTAGTATCATATTTTGGATGGGTTTTGAGCAAGCCGGTGGCTTGATGAATTTATTCGCAAATGATTACACAGACCGTATGTTGTTCAACTTTGAAATTCCAGCCTCTTGGTTTCAATCATTAAACTCTATTTTCATTATCATTTGTGCTCCTATCGTTGCCATCGTTTGGCTAAAACTTGATAAACGTGAACCTAATTCACCCGTTAAGTTTGCCATTGCGTTGATATTTTTAGCGCTTGGTTTCATCACTATGATTTTAGCACTTATGACTCAAGGTCACGGTGAGCCATTACAGATCAGCATGATGTGGTTAGTGTTATTTTACTTATTCCATACTCTGGGTGAATTATGTTTATCACCTATCGGCTTATCAATGGTGAGTAAACTAGCACCACTGCGTTTAGCATCAATGCTAATGGGTATTTGGTTCCTATGTACTGCGGTTGCAAATAAGATTGCAGGTTTCGTTGGTTCATTCTTAGGTGAAGGCGAAGAAGCGCTTGATAACGCATTAGGCATTTTTATTGGTTTAGGTGCCACTGCTGTTCTCTCTGCTGTGATCATGTACTTACTAAGCGATAAGCTTGTTAAGTGGATGCACGGTGCTGAAGGTCAACACGAGCCACAAACACAAGAACACATTTTAGCTGAAGAGCTTGAAGTAGTTGCTGAAAAACCGTAACTCTGTGTTTATTATCTCCCCACAAGCTATGACGCTTGTGGGGATTTTTGTTGCTCTATTTATATCACCATGATTAATTCCTGCCAACCAAACGTCGATTTAAGTTACGATATTAATAAGGCTGACTTCAAAGCGCGTAACAAAAGATTATAAATTACTTTTCAACAGCTTCATTAAACACATCTGATAGGCCACCACGCACGTTCAACGAAACGCTGTAGCACTGCTAGCAAAATGCCCCAGCCATTACTAGTGACCTTAGCTTAGCGCAGAAGAGTTAGTTTTTTAACAAATACGGCTCTAGCGTAAACAATTTATTACACCACGTATATTTAATAAGGGGTGAATAGTTCCTTTATTTGATTATTTACCCCCTTAAATAAGAATAAATTAATTCTATTTATCAATAAGTTAACAAAAGTTTAAGTTACTTAATACAAGACCTTTCAATACAAATCTCAAAACCAAGCATTAATGCTTATGCATTTTAAAATGATCGTCCCATTTAATTTACAAAGAGCCGTTTGCCTAAATAGCTATCGGCTCTTCCCCTGCTGCCAATTATGGTTAATTATCTGCGCATCAGACACAACAAGACGCAGTGTTTATTGCGGGAGAATTATAATGAGTGAAGTAACTAACCCTTTAGGTTTGGTAGGTATCGAGTTTACTGAATACGCTACACCTGATGCAGATTATATGGATAAAGTATTTACCGATTTTGGTTTTTCAAAGCTCAAAACATTTAAAGGTAAAGACATTGTTTATTACAACCAAAACGATATTCACTTTTTACTAAATAATGAACGTGATGGTTTCTCTGCAGAATTTGCAAAAAGTCATGGCCCTGCAATTTGTTCTATGGGTTGGCGTGTAGAGAATGCTCAACAGGCATTTGACACCGCAGTAGCACGTGGTGCAAAACCAGCGACTGATTCAACTCATAAAGACCTACCATACCCGGCAATTTACGGTATTGGTGACAGCTTAATTTATTTTATTGAGCAATTTGGTGATAAAGGTTCAATCTATGAGCAAGACTTTGAAGACTTAAGCGAACAAAACATTGTTGATGATAAAGGCTTTATCCGCATCGACCATTTAACTAATAACGTTTATAAAGGCACTATGGAAACATGGGCTAACTTTTATAAAAACGTATTTGGTTTTACTGAAGTTCGTTACTTTGATATCAAAGGCCAAAAAACAGCCTTGATCTCTTATGCACTTAAATCACCGTGCGGCACCTTCTCGATTCCAATCAATGAAGGTAAAGGCAACGATAACAACCAAATCGATGAATACCTTGGTGAATACAATGGCCCAGGCGTGCAGCATTTAGCATTCTTAACAGATGACCTAGTAAGCTCACTAGATAAGCTTGATAAATCAACCATTGCCACGCTTGATATTATTCCTGAGTACTACGATACAATTTTCGATCGTGTACCTTGGGTTGCAGAAGATAAAGAAAAGATCCGTGAACATCAGATCTTAGTCGATAGCCAAAGTGAAAATTGCTACTTGTTGCAAATTTTCTCGAAAAACTTATTTGGCCCAATCTTTATCGAGATGATCCAACGTGTTGATGACGGCGGTTTTGGTGAAGGTAACTTCCAAGCACTGTTTGAATCAATCGAGCGCGACCAAGAGCGCCGCGGCGTTTTATAAGCACCGTATTGTAAATTTAAAAAGCAGCGTACTTCGCTGCTTTTTGTCGTTTCATCAATATTATAAATGACAATCTGAATTTCACTGTTTAAATCGCGCTATTCATCACCATATCCACTGTAAAGCGCGACTGACTAAACCAAAGGAAATGTAATGAGTTTAATTAACGAAACCCATGATATAAATTTAACTAGCTGGGTTGCCTCAGCGAACGTTGCAAATTGTGACTTCCCAATTCAAAACCTACCATTTGCAGAAGTACGTCGTAAGAACTCTGACGAAGCTTTTCGTGGTGCCGTTGCCATTGGCGACCAAGTTATCGACCTTGCCAAAGTAAACGAGTTAGCTATTTTCTCAGGCGATGCACAAACAGCCATAGCAGCAGCAAGCCAAGCAACATTAAATGAATTTATGGGTCTTGGTCAGCAATATTGGTCAGCGCTACGTTTAGCATTATCTAAAGCATTACGCGAAGGCGCCGCTGAACAAGCTAAGTTAAGCGACGCATTAATTGCCCAAGCAGACATTGAGTTTGCATTGCCATGTCGTATTGGCGATTACACTGACTTTTACACATCTATCTATCATGCAACAGCAGTCGGTAGCTTATTCCGTCCTGACAACCCGTTACTGCCTAACTATAAATGGGTCCCCATTGGTTACCATGGCCGTTCTTCATCAATTGATGTGTCAGGTCAAACCTTTCATCGCCCAAATGGTCAAACTAAGGCGCCAGACGCTGAAGTACCATCGCTTGGTCCGTGTAAACGTTTAGATTATGAGTTAGAGCTAGGCATTTATTTAGGTAAAGGTAATGAATTAGGTGATGCCATTGCTATCGAAAACGCTGAAAACCATGTATTTGGTTTTTGTGTATTCAATGACTGGTCAGCACGTGACTTACAGGCATGGGAATACCAACCATTAGGTCCATTCCTTGCGAAAAACTTTGCTTCAACTGTATCACCGTGGATTGTAACCACCGAAGCATTAGCACCTTATAGAACATCATGGACTCGTGATGAAAATGACCCACAACCATTAGATTATTTAGAATCAAGCCAAAACCGTGAGCTTGGCGCCTTTGATATAAAAATGGACGTACAAATTGAGACCGCTAAAATGCGTGAACAAGGTGCTGCACCTTCATTAGTATCTAAATCAAGTTTCAAACATTCATACTGGACAGTGGCACAAATGGTGACTCATCACACAGTAAATGGTTGTAACTTTATGCCAGGTGATATGCTGGGCTCAGGTACGCAATCAGGTCCGACTCATGAAGAAGCCGGTTCATTACTTGAACTGTCTCGTGGTGGTAAAGAAAAAATCACCCTTAATAACGGTGAACAACGCAGCTTTTTAGAAGATGGCGACAACGTTATTATGCGTGGTTGGTGTGAAAAAGCCGGTTTTGCTCGTATCGGTTTTGGCTGCGTAGAAGGAACGGTTCTTCCTGCTAAGTAACTAAGTTGTAAACATTTATTAAATGTATTTATTATAAGGAGGCGACCAACGCCTCCTTTTTTAAGATTAATTACAATTTTTTACTGGCTTTTTCAGCTCAGATTGCTATCTTAATTCGGTTAATAGCCAGTGTTTATAAGCCATGTCAGCATTTATTAAGTCTTTTTATCACAAATTATTCCCAGCTAGACAGCTGTTGATCCGCCAAAATGGTGAGGTTAAACATGTGATATTAGCACCTTGGTTACAAATATCAGCCGTAGCTATTATTTTAATTGCTTTAATTTGGTTGGCTGTTTCGACCCTGCGAATATACTCTCAAACCAACAAGATTTCCGATATCGAACAAAGCCAATTATCAAAACAACAACAGTGGCAGCAACAAAGTAAAGAACAACAAGCACAATACGATAAACAGTTAGCCCAGCTTGCGGTGCTAGAGCAAAAGCATGCTTTATTGCAGAGCATGATCGATTCTTTACCTGAGTCGATGAGTAATCCCACACTGCCAGCAGCGCCGCCAGAAGGTGAACTCGGCGAACAACAAGAAGAGTTCCACGAACCATTAGTTGATGAAAACCCTAACAGCGCACACACTCTTTCACTCTCTGACTCTGTTAATATCGAGCAACGTTTTGCACTACTCGATAGCCAATACCAACACAGCTTTTTACAAATAGAGCAACAAATAGAACGCCGCCAGCACGATATTTTAGCGATGCTCAAAGGTGCAGGACTTGATACCGCCTTGGCGCGTCGTCTAGATGGTGATATGACAGAAACCGCGCAAGGTGGTCCGCTGGATTTATTTGATGAATCAAAGATCCCAGCTGAATTTTTAGTCATCGCAGATAAACTATTGGCGTTGAATAAGCTTGAAAATTTACTCAGTGAGTTACCGCAAACTCTGCCTGCAGCAAATTACTATATTTCGAGTAGTTTTGGCCTGCGTAAAGATCCAGTGAATAACCGTCATGCTTATCATAAAGGTGTTGATTTAGCAGGTTGGCATAAAACCGAAATATTCGCCCCCGCTGATGGCACTGTATTACGCGCAGGACGCAACGGTGGTTATGGTAATTTTATCGAACTGCAACATAAAAACGGCTTTGTAACTCGGTTTGGTCACTTAAATAAAATCAACGTTAAAAAAGGCCAAACGGTAACCAAAAATGATGTTATCGGATTAATGGGCAGCACTGGCAGAAGTACTGGCACTCACCTACACTATGAAGTATTACTTAACGACAAACATGTCAATCCAGTCAAAATAACAAAGGCGCTTTCTCGTGTTCGGTAAAAAAAAATCAACAGTAAGTAGTTCTGCAAATTCTCAACTAAAAAGAACTAGCCACACTCCTTCGATCATTTCTGAAGATGTTCGCTTAACGGGCAGCTTAGTGAGTCAAGGTGAAGTACAGCTTGATGGTCGCATAGATGGTGATGTTCGTGTTAACCATTTAGTTATTGGTAATACCGGTTGTGTTGAAGGCTCAGTGGTCGCTGAAAGCGTGATTGTAAAAGGTAAAGTAATCGGCTCGCTCAACGCCAGCAAAGTAGTTATTGAACGTTCAGCGCAAGTGCACGGGGATGTTTATCAAGATACTTTAAGTATTGATGCTGGTGCAATTATTGAAGGTAACTTAAAACAACGCCATGAAGCTGAAACGGTTGAATTAATTACCAATAACGCAGAATCAAAGCCGGAGCTTACATCTGCGCTCAGTGAAGGTGATAATGACTTGTCGTTTTTCAACAAACAAGCCGCAGAGAAAAAATAATCGCTTTATTTTACTTTTTCTTAGTAACGTACATCGTAATATCAGCAGTGAAGACCAATTCACTGCGAGTATTGTAAAGCTTCACTGGCACCACTAAATCCTCTTTATCTAGCCATTGTCTTGGCATTGCAATTTCTGCCACAGCTGTGACATCAGTATCAACCTTCGCTAAGTACTGCACCGTCATTCCCTTAGGGATCCAGCGATGAGTTTTATATGGCACGGTAGCATCAACCATCACACCGGCACATAACTCAGCTAAATTACATTGCGCAATAGCATGGATAGTCCCAATATGATTGTGCACACTCCGTCGGTTTTTAACCATTGCGCTGCAATGTCCGTCACGTAAATCTAAAACAGTGGGTTTCATGGAGCCAAAATAAGGGGCTTTAAAACACACGACTTTAGTAAATAACCAATTGCCAAATGGTAGACGCTTAAAACTATGCCATGCTGTTAAAACTGTAGATTTATTACTCATTATTATTTTCCATTGAATGTCGCTATTGCAAAATTAGCACATCAGACCAGTTAGCAAAAGTGCATTTATACTTATAATCTTACTAGCTATATTCTTATAGATGGGTCATATGCCCTTTCTTTTTTATCTTTGCAGACCTAAAATACGCGGCAAAAGGAGCACTCATGCCAACAACCGATCGCCGCAATCATCTTAGTGTTATTTTAATTCTCGCTCTTCTGGTTATATTCTGCCCATTAGCGATTGATATTTACTTACCCGCATTTCCTGATATAGCGCAAGCATTGGCTATTGATGAGCAGCAAGTGCAACTTACCGTCGCTATTTTTATGCTGACGGTTGGCTTAGGTCAGCTTATAGCAGGTCCTTTAGCCGACAAGTTTGGCCGCCGTCCAGTCGCACTATTTGGCATCACACTGTATGGATTTGCTGGGATGTTGGCTTTTTTAGCACCTAGTTTTAGCATTCTGATGCTTGCACGTGCACTGCAAGGTTTTGGGGCTTGTGCCACTTTTGTAGTTGCATTTGCGATTGTTCGTGATACCTACGGCAGTGCTAAAAGCGGCCAAATGATCACTTACCTAAATGGTATTGTGTGTTTTATTCCGGCGTTAGCACCTATTTTAGGCGCTTGGCTGACTGTGCAATTTGGCTGGCGGATAAACTTTTTATTTTTGGCGGGGTTTGCTTGTGTTGGACTAATGATCACTGCCATATATTTTAAAGAAACACGCCCTGCGGATAGCCACTATGAGGGCCACATACTCGATTTACGTCGTTTTATACCAATCATTAGCACGCCTATTTTTCTTTTTAATAGCCTAATTTGTATGGTGGCAATGTCGGCTATTTTAGCTTTTGTAACATTAGCACCGGGATGGATCATGACCGAGTTAGGTGGATCGGTCAGCGATTTTACTTTTTGGTTTACTCTCAATGCCATTGTTAGCATTGTAGCTAGCTTTATTGCACCATTGTATATCAAACGCCATAGTCAAAAAGCGTTACGCATAGGTATGAGTTTATTAATTTTCTCTGGTGTACTGATTTTAATTCTCGGCCAGTTTAAAAGTGCCTTTGCTTTTATGCTGCCAGTGTTGATTGCTGCGCTAGGCTTTGCACTTAGCTTAGGCTCAGCGGCTGGAATGGCATTGTCACATTTTGCTAAACAAGCAGGTACTGCATCTGCGTTAATCGGTTTAATGCAAATGAGCGGCGCTGGAGCATTGGTTATGCTCACCCAAGTGCTCCCTTTCAATGCGCCCGAGTTTATTGCTTTTCACTTATTATTATTGCTGCCACTGTGGGTTATACTGCTCAGTAATAAAGCACACGCTTATCACCCTAAAAACACATAAAAACACATAAAAACAATGATCAATTTTGAATTTTTACTGTCATTTTTAGCCGCGAGTTTTTTAATCGCTGTTGCACCAGGTCCTTCCAATGCTTTTTTAATGGCGCAAACTTTTGCCAATGGCCGCGCAGCAGGCTTACAAAGCGCATTTGGTTTTGCTTTAGGCGGAGTGGCGCATACTTTATTTGCCGTTGTCGGTCTTACGGCCATCCTTAAAGCCTCAGAAGTGGCTTATACCAGCGTACAATACGCTGGTGCTGCCTACTTATGTTATTTAGGTGTAATGATGTTTAAAAGCACATTTATCCAGTCAGAGTGCAGTAGCGAAGATAAACCCCATGTAAGCACCAAGAAAAAAACTAATGTTATGTTTCAGGCTATGATGACTGAAGTGCTCAACCCTAAAGTAGCGTTATTTTTTATTGCGTTTATTCCGCAGTTTGTTGATCCAACCCTGTCATCATCAACTACATTTCAATTAGCTTTCTTTGGCTTACTGTATCCACTTTTTGCGTTTCCGATTGACTGCACGTATATTTACTTTGGCGATAAAATTGCAGGCTACTTTCGAGAGCACCCGCAAAGCCAAATTTGGATTGATCGTATAACAGGTGTAGTATTTGTAGTTCTTGCGGTTAATCTACTCATCTAAAAAAAAGAGTCAACATGGAACAAAAACAGCAAACCCTTCCAGCGCAAAAAAATATTGCTTTAGTTGCACACGATGGTAAAAAAGCAGCCTTGCTAGCCTGGTGTAATAAACATCGCGATAACCTCAGTAAGCACACTTTATATGGCACAGGCACCACAGGTCATTTAATTGAGCGAAATACTGGACTTGAAGTTATCAAACTACTTAGTGGCCCTATGGGGGGCGATCAGCAGTTAGGCGCTAAAATTGCGGAGCATGAAATTCATGTGTTGATTTTCTTTTGGGACCCCCTTGCATCTCAACCTCATGATCCGGATGTTAAAGCGTTATTACGCTTAGCTGCGGTATGGAATATTCCAGTGGCGTGTAATGAAGTCAGCGCAGATATGATTTTAAGCTCGCCTTTGATGCATAACGAGCTTGAACGGTCATTGCCAGATTACGAGAAATACCTCGCAACCCGACAAGTCATACTATAAGCACCCTTTAACGATAAAGCATACTTGCCCATTTAGTGAGTCCGGCGGTTACACTACCAAAGTGATCGCCGTTTACCATTTTAATATCACCTAAGTGCTCAACTAATGCAGCTTTTATTAGTGGCGATTGCGCGCTGCCACCGGTAAGGTAAATCACATCAGGAACGGTCCCTGCATCTTTAATCGCTTGTTTTGCTAAACTTACTATTTGCATAATTGAATCATCAACCGCCACAGCTAAATCAGCTCGTGATAGCACTTTATGTAATTGCGGTGCTAAAAACCCTAATTCACAGTCATACTCAGTCACTGAAGAAAGCGCAATTTTTGCCGCCTCCCCTTGCTGTACCAGCTGATGACCTTGCTTATTTTGCTGCAAATCGATCAGTCGTTGAAATAACTCAGGTGCTTGTACTTCACGTAACTGCGTAAGTAATTCTCGGTGATGGCTTTGACTATAAAACTGGCTTTGTAAGTTCACATCGTTAATTTTACATGCTTGCCAAAATGCTTGATTAGGCAATGGTAAACCTGATTTAAACTGACTGCCTAAACCAAGCAATGGCATTAATGCGTGATAGCTTAAAGCAATGTCTAAATCATTACCGCCAACACGTTTACCTGTATGTGCTAAAAAGTCATGATCACGGTCACTACTATCACGAAAGCTAGGTCCCATTTGCACAAATGAGCAGTCACTGGTACCACCACCAATATCAATAACCAATACTTTTTGATCGTTATTTAAGTCACTTTCATAATCAATTCCCGCTGCGAGTGGTTCATATAAAAAAGCCACATCTTTAAAGCCAGCTCGTTTTGCTGCACGCTCTAAAATACCAATTGCTTGTTGGTTTGATTGCTCTCCACCCACGGCTTGGAAATTTACCGGGCGGCCAATAACCGTTTGTGTTAACTCTTTTTGTAGTGATGTTTCAGCACGTTGTTTGATTTTTAAAATCATCGCGGTGGCAATATCTTCAAAGAAGTTGATTTGTCCTTGCTTTAAGCCTATTGCCCCAAAAAACGATTTAGGGGATTTAACAAAATAGCCTTCTTCAGGAAATTGCACATATTCGTTAATTGCTTCACGGCCAATAAAAAGACTTTCATCACCGGGGGCTAGATCTAAGTCAGACTTGATCCGCACCATACTATTGAGCAGGGCTTGGCGCTGGGTTTTAAAATCAGTTTCATAATTTGTACCTGTTAGATGCTGAGCAACAAAATCGACAACTAAAGCACTATGATGTGTGTATAAGGTTGAAGGGAGGTAAAACTTACCTTGCTCTAGGGGCACCAGCTCAACAGTATTTTGAGCATTCATTACACCCATTGCGCAATTAGAACTACCATAATCAAAACCAACTACCATTACTTCACCACAACTAACATCAAAAGGCCGCGCAATTTAGCATACTTACGGCTTTTTTTAAATGTTAATCAGGATCGCGTTGACGTAAAAAACTGGCAAACCGTGGTAAACCGTTTTTAGTAAAACCATGGTATCGGTATGTCACCGTCGCTCCTATTGCGGGTGGATTTTGGCGCTGTGCGTTACTAAAGCCAGTACCAATTGAAAACTCTTTTCCTTGTGGTGTAACTACTTTTAACGCCCCTAGCATGCCAGTAAATTTGCCTTTTCCTGGAAGATGAGCAATGACGACCGCTTCACTATCAAAATAAGGTTTTAACTTTAACAGCGCATCAGAACGGCCACTTTTATGCATTGCCGAGGCTAAATGCAGCATTACACCTTCACCACCTTGCTGAGTTACTTTATCAAAGTACGCAGATAATGCCTGCTCTGTAGTAAATTGATACTGCTGTACTGCTTGGATGTGAGGCTTATTTAATGTTTTTACTAAACGTAGATAATTTTCATAGCGTACTGCAAAGGGATTATGTTGATCTGGCATGTCAAATATCTGATAGGTGACTTTTTGCCAGTCACTATCCAACGGCTGTAAAGTGCGCACAATACCACTGAGGTCTGCAAAATCACCGCGCTTGGTCCACAACTCACCGTCTAACCTCAAATTAGGTAAATCAGCAATAAACCAGCCTGGCGCATGAATGGCATTGCCATTACGGGTTATCAACTGTGTTCCCGTCCAAATCGCACGGACCCCATCAAACTTCTCACTAACGAGATAGTTTTCAATGTCAAGCACTTGATCTTGTTGGTAAACCTTGGCAAGTTGGGCATCTGCGGTGATCTGTGTATCAGTTGCTAAGCAAGTAAAAGTACTGATCAGCAACCATAATACTGTTAGTCCTTTAAGCATATCGGTCTCCTTGTTTATCACCAAGCAGACTAAACTATAGCTTAGTTTGTACCCATTGCCATAGCTGCTGTAAATTATCCATTTGAGAAACAGCTAAACTTAAATCGTGGCCTAGGGTGTGTTTATTCGGTATTGCAACCACAGGTACGTTTGCATTAGTTGCTGCTGTAACGCCGGTGTGTGTATCTTCAACAGCAATTGCTTGCTCTGCAGAAATCCCTAATGTTGTCAGTGCAAGTAAATAAGGGTCTCCCGCCGGTTTTGGATTTTGCACGTCGTCTTTAGTCACTACGCAGTCAAACCATTCATAAAAGCCATAGCCTTTTAAGATAGGTAACGCCTCATGGCGTGAACTACCCGTCACTAATGCCATCTTAAGATCGCTTTGCTTCACTGCCTCTAATACCTCTTCGGCAAAAGGCATTAAAGGAGGTAAATTAGTAGTAACAAATTGCTCGAATGCATCATATTTAGCCTGCGCTAACCACTGCGGTGAAACCGATAAGTTATATTGCTCAACCACTTCAATTGCCGCATCTAAGGTCGGTCGACCTGAAAAACGTTGGCAAAAATCATCTTCTTCATAGCGCACGCCAAACGGTGCTAAAACATCATTCCAACAGTTAAAGTGGACACTTTCTGAATCAACTAAAGTGCCATCCATATCAAATAATACTGCTTTTAATGTCATCCTCATTCCTTTATTTTTCAGCAACAAAAAAGGCGCTCATAGCACCTTTTTGGTTTAATACTTATGCTGTTAAACCTGCTGGCGGCTCTGCAAATGCTTCTTCACCCGTTTCAACATCTACCAACTCGTAGCCACGTTCTTTTCTAACAACTTTTAGTACAGGTTTTTCAAATGCTGTTTTTAAACGCTCTGCGTCATCTCGTAACGCATCTAAGGTGTTGCCAAAAGGCGCTGCGCCCGTTTCTGACCAATTCGTTACTTTACCATTTAGGTTATATTCAACCTCATGTATTTGATATTGCGCCGCTTCATCTTTAGTTGCTTCACAAAAAATCACTCGGTAGTTCCAAAATCCAGCCATTGTTCTTCTCTTGTTAAATTTAATTGTCGCTACTTTAGCAGTTATAAATCAGGTTTTACAATACAAAAGCCCGCAACATGTGCGGGCTTTTAATATTAGCAATTATAAAGTCTACTTAGAAAAAGTTAACTTTAAATTCAGCGCCAATAAAGCGAGGCTCATTAACAATTGCAGAGTTATTGCTAAAATCTACACCACCGATGAATACTTGCTCATTGGTTATATTACGTGCAAATGCCGCAACTTCGTATTCGTAGTTATTATCAAACCACTTATAACCCGCGCGTAAGCCACCTTCTAATAATGCTTCACCAGTAAACTCCACTGATTCATATAAAAAGAAATCAATTTCACTACGGTATGACCAATCTGTAAACGCATAAAACTCACCATCGCCAAGCTCTTTAGTATAGCGTAGAGTAAAGTTAGCAATCCACTCCGGCGCATGTGGCAGGCTATTACCGTCTAAACTATAACCTTGGTTTGTTAGCGGATCAGTAATCGTACAAGCAAAACAGCCTTGCGAATATAAATCATCATCTTGCAGCTCAGTATTGTTATAACTGAAGTTAAAAGTTGCATCAAATTCATCAGTCAATACCCATTGAGTATCAACTTCAAAACCGTAGCCAACAGTTTTATCAGCATTCAACAAACGAGCTGAATTTCCCGAGTCACCACCAACAGCTGTTAACTGTTGATCATCCATTTGATAATAGAAAACAGTAGCATTGACACGTCCACGACCGTCAAGCACGTCTGATTTAATACCCGTTTCAATTGAGTTAATTGTTTCAGAATCAGCAACCGTTACATCATCACTAAATAAGATACGACCTTGAACGCTCGGTGCACGAAAACCATTTGCAGCACGAACGAATAAGTTTATATCATCAGAATATTTATACGCAGCAGCTAAATCCCATGATACATGGCTATCTTCTGGTGCAACTGACTTAGTTAAATTAGCAACTGCCGACTCTGGAGATGCGTAACGTGACGCTGTAAAGTCACGTTTATCATCTGAGTAACGTAAACCAGCAGTGATTTCTAACTTCTCAGTTAATTGATATTCACTCGATGCAAATACAGCCCATGCTGTTGTGTCTTGATCTTGGCGAACATAGCCAGTTAAGAAGTTTGCACCTAACCCATCGTAACCGTAAGTCTCAATCACTTGCTCTTCATTATAATAAAAAGCACCAACTTGGTAATTAAAGTCACCAGCAAAATCACTTGCTAAACGTAGCTCTTGTGTATATTGATTGTGATCTGGAAGGGCATCAGCGGTTTCAGACGCTAAGAAAATAAAACCAGGTCCCATTTCTGGTGTTGGGCAACCAGGAACAAAAGTATTCCCACAACCAAAACCACCATCTACATCAGCACGAGAGAAAATTTCTGCACTTTCCCAGCCACTGATCGATGTCAACGTGTAATCAGCAAAACTGTACTCTAGCTTTAAGCTAGCACCTTGGCTATTTACATTCTGTGTAGCAAATTGCACAGTATCTTGATATATCACTTCAGGATCAAAGCCCGGGCGCGGGTTATTTGTGCCTGTTTCAATTGCATTTGCATGAAATACAATTGGCTTACCATTTAAGTCACGAGTGTGGTAATTCAATAATGCACTGAAATCATCTTTCTCATATAAGAATTGGATACGCGCGGCAGTTTCTTGATAACCTCCTGTTACGTCATCAATCTCATTGCCTGCTAAGCGATTATCAATATAATCATCGCGCTCTTGACGTAATAGAGAAACACGTGCTGATAAGTTATCAGTTAAGCCACCACTTACAGCCCCTTCGAAGTCAATTGAATTGAACGAACCATATGATAAGGCTGCATAACCTTCAAAATCTTGACTTGGGCGAGCTGAATCAATTTTAACTAAACCAGCTGGGGTATTACGACCGAATAAGGTGCCTTGTGGTCCACGGAGAACTTCTACGCGGCCCGTGTCAAATATAGGAAAACCTTTTAAAATAGGGCTTTCTTGAACAATTTCATCAACCACTAGGGATACTGGTTGTGATGAATTCAAATCGAAATCTGAATTACCAAGACCACGAACATAAAAACGTGGGAATGAGCGACCAAATGAAGATTCTACAGTTAAGCTTGGAATTTTTGCATTTAAAAAACGAATATCCATGCCGGCAGAACTGGCAGCATCAAGGCTATCACCTTGTAAAGCAGAAGCAGCGACAGGTACTTCCTGTGCGTTTTCTACACGCTTGCGCGCAGTGATTTGAATAACTTCTAATTGCTTGCTTTGCGCAGTTGGAGCTTGTTCATCAGCAGCAAGAGTTGTAAATGAAGTACCTGCTACGGCAGAGAACAACGTTGCATTGATTAGGGTTGCTAACGTAGATCTTTTCATTGCTTTCATGTCGGGGTTTAACCTTTTTAGTGCACTCTTATTCAACGGTTGATGTGTTGCGCCAAATTCACTCGGCGGGCTCGGCCAATTTTTCGCGCCTTAAGTTAAGCTGCGCGGACCTCTTTGTCGAGAGTGCAAAACGAAGTAAAGAGGCTGAACGAACGCTGAAGATTATAGCATTGTGTGACACTTTTGCTGCATTAATATGTACAATAATATAAACTTTTTACAACAAATAACGGCACAATAAGCGAACTTGAGAGATTTTATGCAATTATATTTATTTTATACGGACATTTGTCCTGTCAATAAGGTGGTTGTAAATGTAGCAGGTATCACAAGTGGGAGCCGCTAAGTGACTATAATGATCATTGAGTAAACATAGCATAGCCAAATTTAATTCTGCTATACAATGCTTCTGCAAAGTTAATCGATATATTTTATTGATAAATCATACCTTATGCTAATGTATATAAACACGACAGAGCTAATCATTAAGGATTAAGATGGATCTAACCACCACACTTTCAAAAAACTGGTCAGTACTGTTAGTACGCGGCCTCATTGCAATTATTTTTGGCGTTATTACTTGGTTTGCACCCAATGCATCTCTGAGTATTATGTTGTTATTTTTTGCGGGCTATTTTTTATTTGATGGCATGCTAAGAACATGGGTTGCTTGGAACTCTAAGCAACACAATCCCTATTGGCGCTGGTTATTGGCCGGTGGGGTGTTATCAATCATCGCAGGACTAGTTACCCTATTTGCACCAAACGTTACCGCGATACTATTACTTTATTATGTCGCTGCGTGGGCCATAGCGATTGGCGCTGTTGAAATTTTAATTGCGCTTAAATTAAGAGCGGAGATATCTAATGAGTGGATATTAATTATTACTGGGGCAACATCAGTATTATTTGGTTTATATTTAATCTTTAATCCTAGCGCAGGGATCCATACTTTACTTTGGTTAGTCGCCACTTACGCCGTACTATTTGGTGCTTTAATTGTATTATTTTCATTAAAGCTAAGAAAGATGGCACAACAGCAATAACTCATCAATAAAAACGAAGTAATTTGCTACTCGTTGCAGCAAATTACTTCTGCAAGACGATACCGGTACCGCTGGATTTATTTCGTTGCTCGTCCCCGCCTTAATGCAATTTCACCATCAATATGTATATCGCGTTGTGGGAAAGAAATAACGACATTATGCTCAGCAAATATTTTATATACGCTAAAACGAATATCACTGCGGACTTGGCGCAACATGGTTTCTGATTCAGCACAAACCCAAAAAATAGCATTGAACACTAAAGAGCTTTCAGCAAAATCATCAAATAACACTGAAGATGCCGGCGTCGGGAGTATTGCAGGATGTTCGCTCAACACTTGTTTGATCAGTTTTTCAACTAACAATACATCTGATCCATATGCCACACCAACACTGACAGACGAACGAGCATTGCGGTCAATCAAGGTCCAATTCGTCACTGTGTTTTCGAGTAGTTGACTGTTTGGTATAAGCATGTGCACACCATCGTTGCGACGAATGCGCGTGGAGCGAGTATTAATCGTTTCAACCACCCCTTTGGCGTTGCCCACTTCTAAGAAATCTCCAATACGAATTGGCCGCTCCCACATTAAAATCCAGCCACTAATAAAGTTATTAATGATATTTTGTGCCCCGAATCCTACACCAATAGCTATAGCGCCAGAAACAAAGGCAAATGCTGTTAACGGAATATTTAACACTTCAAGGGAGGTAAATATTAAAATTGCGATACTTAACACTAAATAAATACGGGTAAATAAATGCACCGCATCAGGGTTCATTTTACGTGCGAGAAGAGTTTTTCGTATTAATCGACCAATCCATGTAACCACAAACCACATGGCAAAGAGTATCAAAGGCACTTGAATAACTTTAGCTACAGTAATTTCGATATTGTTATAGCTAAAAATTACATACGATAAATAATGAGAGATTGACTCTAACGTCATACTTTTTCCAAAATTAATAAAACAAATAGCTATTCAGGGTTAAGTAAGTTTAGCACGCCATAATGGCATTTACGGAGAAGTTAAAGTTCAATATGTTTTTTATGAACAAATCATTAACATTTTCTTACAGGTAATGCTATATAAGTACTGTAAGCTTAAATAAAGCACGAGGAACGAATGATGTCACAACTGACCTTAAATCAAAAATTAGCCACGCTACAACCTTTAGTTGATTTGCAACTGTTTGAATCAAGTATTGAATACCGCAATAAAATTTTGTCTGTGCTTGCAGAGCAAGAACATACTCTTAATTGCATTAACAAAGAGTTTGGTCACCAGCAACCGGCAAGTTTTGGTAGCGAAAAAAAGTTTGTTTTAGGTTACAACTAATTTTGCTACTTCGCGCATGCAATATAAACCAAAATTCTCAATTAAGTACCAACCTGTAGTAGCTTTAATACGTCCTACTGTTTAAGGCTACTATTTCTCGATTTGCACTATTTTTACCTAAAAACACGCTTTTTTGCGCTCAATCCCCACCTTAAACCGATAAACTTAGTTGTATATACATGAAAATTTGCTAAGTTATGGGTGTTTTATGTCTCGCCTGTTTTTCAAGGCTCACCTATTTTATGGAGTTCTCATGCGTAAGACCCTTATAGCAACTACAATTGCTAGTGCATTATTATTATCTGCTTGTAGTTCGCAAAACGATGCAGATACAAAAGAGCAAACGACTCAAGTACAAACAGCCAATGTAGACAACGTATTAATGAAACCAAGTCCATTACAATATATGGCACCAGAATTTGATAAATTTGGTACCAGTGATTATGAACCGGCATTTGATGCAGGTATTGCGCAGCAAAAAGCGCAAATCACGGCTATCGCTAACAACCCAGCTCCAGCTACATTTAAAAACACCTTAGTTGAATTAGAACTATCTGGCGAATTGCTTGATCGCGTTTCAACCGCTTTCTATAACTTATCTGGTTTGATCTCTAATGATGAGTATCAACGTATTGCAGCAAAAATGGCCCCAGTGTTATCTGCGCATTCTGATGACATTTATCTTAACAAAGCCTTATTTTCACGTGTTGAAACCATTAATGACAATAAAGCGAAGTTAAATGCCGAAGATCAGCGTTTAGTTGAGTTTTACTACACTAAGTTTGTTAACGCTGGTGCAAAATTAGATGAAGCACAAAAAGCCAAAATGCGTGAAATCAACGCAGAGCTTGCTAAGTTATCAACAGCCTTCTCGCAAAACGTATTAAAATCGTTTAAAGAGGACGTGGTATTAGTAACCGATAAAAGCGAACTTGCTGGCCTTTCTGACGCTGAAATAGCAAGCCTTGCCGCTGCCGCTAAAAAAGCAGGTAAAGAAGGCTACATGATCACGTTGGTGAACACCACGCAACAGCCGATTCTCAGCAGCCTAGAAAACCGTAAGTTACGTGAACGTATTTTTAAAGCATCAACGACTCGTGCGCAAAATACCAATGGCCCTATCATTATCAAAGAAACCAATTTGCGCGCTCAAAAAGCAGCACTACTTGGCTATAAAGATTGGGCTTCATATGTAATGACCACACGTATGGCTAAAACCACTGAAAACGTTTATGGCATATTAGATGACTTAGCACCTAAAGCCGTAAATAAAGCAAAAGCTGAAGCTGCTGAAATTCAAAAAGTAATTGATGCATCAGGCGAAACGTTTGCTGTACAACCATGGGACTGGGCATTCTATTCTGAAAAAGTGCGCCAAGCTAAGTACGACCTAGATCCTGCTTTAGTTAAGCCATACTTTGAAATGCAATCAGTGATCCACAACGGTTTATTCTTTGCGATGGAAAAACTATACGGCATTACTTTCAAAGAGCGTAAAGATTTACCACTTTATCACGAAGATGTAATGGCGTTTGAAGTGTTCAACGCCGATGGTAGTTCTATTGGTTTATTCTACATGGACCCTTATGCCCGTGAGGGTAAACGTGGCGGTGCTTGGATGAGTGCATATGTTAGCCAAAGTGGCTTAAAAGGCACAAAACCTGTAATTTATAACGCGCAAAACATTCCTAAACCTGCAGATGGTCAGCCAACACTGATGACTTTTGACGAAGTTACGACTATGTTCCATGAATTTGGTCATGCGGCACACGGTTTGTTCTCAGACGTAAAATACCCAAGCCTTGCAGGCACTGCAACAGCTCGTGACTTTGTTGAATTCCCGTCACAAGCGAACGAAGATTGGAACATCGAACCAACTGTACTTGCTAACTACGCGAAGCATTACAAGACGGGTGAACCAATTCCTAAAGAATTACTCGACAAAGTACTTGAGTCACAAAACTTCAACCAAGGTTTTGGTACCACTGAGTATTTAGCTGCAGCATTACTTGATATGGAATGGCATTCATTTGGTGTTGATAAGAAAATAACTGATGTACAAAAATTTGAGCATGACGCGTTAGAGAAACACGGCATTGCTTACTACCCAGTACCACCGCGTTATAAGTCTTGCTACTTTAGCCACACCTTTGCTGGTGGCTATTCAGCAGGTTACTATGCATACCTTTGGACTGAAGTATTTGCAGCTGATGCCTTTGCGCATATGACAAAGCAAGGCGGCTTAACTCGTGACAACGGTGATAGCTTCCGCAAAGAGATTTTATCAAAAGGTAACAGTCGCGACTTAATGCAAAGCTATATTGAGTTCCGTGGTCAAAAGCCAACTACCGACGCCCTACTTAAGCGCCGTGGTTTAGTTAAGTAAACCAAACTAATTATAATGGGAGTCCGTAATGGGCTCTCATTTTTTATCGCCATTATTCATACTAATCTTGTTACCTTCTAACTAAAATCAACACCTTACAGAAGATATATATGCTAATCTAAATAAAAAATTTAGGTTACACAATGCAAAATATACTTTTATTTTCAACTTGCTTACTACTAAGTGCATGTGCTACAGAGCCAACTGAGCACGCCGATATAGTGATCGCTAATGCGACGATCATCGACGTAACAACCGGACAACTCAGCGTTGAACAATCCCTTGCTATTCGCGATGGTGTGATCATAAAGCGCGCTAACAACTCACTAAAAAATAACTACATTACTGAGAATTACATTGATGCTAATGATCAATTTTTAATGCCAGGCCTTTGGGATATGCATGTCCATTTTGGCGGCGGTGAAGCGCTTATAGCCGAAAACAAAGCCCTGTTACCACTTTACCTCGCGTATGGCATTACTACAGTACGTGATGCTGCTGCTGATTTAAGTGAGTCAGTTTTAAGCTGGCGAGAGCAAATTAATAATAACCAATTAGTTGGCCCGACCATTTATACATCAGGGCCCAAACTCGAAGGTAAAGACTCTATTTGGCCTGGCGACTTAGAAGTTGAAACTGTCGAGGAAATGAATGCTGCTATTGATACGCTTGATGCTATGAATGTGGATTTTGTGAAAATCACCGATAGTGCATTAACACCTGAACTTTATTTAAAAGCAGTTAAAGAAGTGAAAAAACGTGGCTACCAAATATCTGGTCATATTCCGTTTTCGCTATCAGTTACAGATGTATCAAATGCAGGGTTAGATGCCATTGAGCATATGACCTACTTGTTAAAAGCCGCAGCAATTAATGAACCTGAAATATCAGCAAAAGTGGCTTCAGGTGAACTGAGTTACCGCAGTGCTTTGCCAATTATTACAGCAAATATTGATAACCAAACAGCTTTAAATAAATACGCCGTGTTAGCTCAAAATAACACGGCCGTAGTACCTACTTTAATTGGTGGTCAAATCACCGCTTATATTGATGAAGATAACCATCAAGATGATGAGTTTTTAAATTATTTAGGTAAAGGTCTTAAAGCCACTTACCAATGGCGTGTAGACAGAGCCAATAAAGATACCCAAGATCAAATCAAACAACGTAAAGAACGCTTTGTTAAAACAGCTCAATTACTACCTTTAGCACAACAGGCTGGCGTATCAATTATTGCTGGGACCGACGCTGGATTTTTAAATTCGTATATTTACCCAGGTTTATCTCTTCATCAAGAGCTGGCTATTTTTAGTGATTATGGCTTAACGCCATTACAAACATTGCAATCAGCAACACTTGCTGGACCACAGTTTTTAGGTAAAACGGCGCAGTTTGGAGAACTTACAGAAGGCAAAACCGCCGATATCATTTTCTTAACTGATAACCCATTAATTGATGTACGTAACACGCAAAAGCTCACTGGGGTTATTTCTCATAGTAGTTATTACAATCAAGCAGCACTTGAACAGCTAAAAGTAGATGCCAAGCAATTCGTTAGTTCACAACAGTAAATTAATCACCGGGCTCAGGTTACTTCACTGAGCCACTCCCTTTAATACTCTTTGTAGTATACACTCGCGCTTTTAGTTTGGAGTAAGCACTATGGGCTACTTATTTGCCGTCACTCTATTATGGGCGTTTTCATTTAGTTTAATTGGCGTATATTTAGCAGGTCAAGTTGATGCTTGGTTTAGTGTATTAATTCGCGTAGCCCTAGCCACACTGCTATTTTTACCGTTTTTAAAACGAACACCTCCCCCACTTGCTTGCAAACTCATGCTGATCGGCGCAGTACAACTCGGTATTATGTATAGCTTTTATTACCACTCATTTTTGTTCTTAAGTGTGCCTGAAGTACTGCTATTTACCGTAATGACCCCGCTTTACATCACGTTATTAAACGATGCGTGCAACAAGTATTTTAACCCACAGTTTTTTATAGTCGCTTTTATTGCCGTGCTGGGTGCAATTACTATTCGCTATGAAAACTTAGACAGTAACTTCTTAGTCGGATTATTACTGGTACAAGGCGCTAATATTAGTTTCGCTGTAGGACAAGTAACCTACAAACGCTTAATGCTGGGTAAGCAGCTTGATGATAAAACTGTATTTGGCTGGTTTTTTATTGGCGCACTGATTGTTGCAAGTAGCTGTTATGTCTTATTTGGTAACTCAAACAAATTACCAAGCACCTCAACACAATGGGGCATATTGATTTATTTAGGAGTTGTGGCATCTGGTGTTGGCTATTTTATGTGGAATAAAGGCGCCACACTTGTCAATGTGGGCGCACTGGCGGTGATGAACAACTTGCTTATTCCTGCAGGCATTGTTGTTAATGTACTTATTTGGAATAGAGACGCGGACATACTCAGATTAAGTATTGGCGCGGGGGTTATGCTATTTGCCTTAGTGATAAACCAAATAATGGCTAAAAGAGTAAATTAGTTACCCTGTAGTTAAACTGTCACTAATAATTAGTAAGGTAGCGTCCACTTTGATTTTTAAGGAAAAATAATGAAGCACACACCTTTACTGACTAGTTGTTTATTATTAATTACACTCGCTGGCTGCGATGACGATGTAGAAATAGTCGAAAAAGAAGTGGTTGTTACCAACACTGAGGTTGAAATTGTTAAAGTTCCTACCCCGGTTATTGTTGAAGTCGCGCAAGGTACGAATATTCAACTCGGTGCTCGCCCCGACTACTTAATTGACGATATGGCCACCAGCGCACTAAAAACAAAATTAGAATCGTGCAAAGACGGCCCTTTTTATCGTACTGATTTTTCAATTGGTCACCGCGGTGCACCTATGCAATACCCAGAGCACACTAAAGAATCTTACATTGCAGCAGCTCGTATGGGCGCTGGCATTGTCGAGTGCGATGTGACGTTTACAAATGATAAAGAGCTGGTATGCCGCCATTCACAATGCGATTTACATACCACCACTAATATTTTAGCGATCCCAGAACTTGCCGCTAAATGCAGTGTGCCATTTACGCCAGCGGATCCTAACAGTGGCACACCCGCTGCAGCTAAATGTTGCACCAGCGATATTAGCCTGGCGGAATTTTTAACCCTTGAGGGTAAAATGGATGGCGCGAACACCAATGCCACCAATGTTAACGATTATATGAATGGAACACCGAGTTGGCGCACTGATTTATACGCCACCTCAGGTACACTCATGACTCATAAACAAAGTATTGCGCTATTTAAAGAGCTGGGTGTAAAAATGACCCCAGAGCTGAAATCGCCTCAAGTGAGCATGCCTTTTAATGGTATGACTCAAGCGCAATATGCACAAAAAATGCTGGATGAATACACGCAAATGGACGTACCCGCAAACCATGTTTATCCGCAATCATTTAACCTAGCCGACGTAGAATATTGGATTAGCACTAATCCTGAATTTGCAGCGCAAAGTGTGTATTTGGATGGTCGCGACAGCAATGCAGGGTTTGATCCTAATAACGCAGCAACATGGCAGCCAAGCATGGCAGAGCTAGCTACTGATGGCGTTAAAATTATAGCGCCCCCTATTTGGATGCTGCTAACCATAGATAACGACAGTAATATTGTACCCTCACAGTACGCTATAGATGCTAAGGCCGCAGGGCTTAATATTATTGCATGGAGCCTTGAACGCTCTGGCCCTCTAAATGAAGGCGGTGGTTATTATTATCAATCTATTAGTGATGTTATAGATAACGATGGCGACATGTTCACTGTGGTTGATGTTTTAGCACAAGAAGTGGGGGTCATGGGGATATTTTCCGATTGGCCAGCAACCGTAAGTTACTATGCTAGCTGTAATAAAATGCCTGCAAGTATTTAAACTTTAAGGCGTGTTTATTTTATCGCGCTCAGTTACCATATATTTTATATTATTTAACTGAGCGCTTTTATGATCATCCAACACCACCATGCAGACTTGCCTACCCCAACAGGTTTAATGCGCACCACGGTTTACCGCCCCGAAATGTCAGGGCAATTTCCCGCGATTATTTTTTATTCTGAAATATTTCAGCAAACCGCGCCTATTGCTCGCAGCGCTGCACTTTTAGCAAGCCATGGTTTTGTAGTACTTGTGCCAGAAGTGTTTCATGAGCTAAACCCTATCGGGACAGTGCTTGCCTATGATGATGCGGGTAAAGATAAAGGCAATAACGATAAATGGGCAAAACCGCTTGAATCCCACGACAGCGATACCCAAGCGTTAATCGACTTTGTACAAACACAAGACTATTGCACCGGCTCTGTAGGTACTATGGGTGTCTGTATTGGCGGTCACTTAGCTTATAGAGCCGCATTAAACCCACACATAAAAGCCGCATTTTGCTTATATGCCACCGACATTCATAGCGATACACTCCCCGCACAAGCCGGTAATAACTCGTTTGAACGCATGGCTGATATACAAGGTGAGATTCACTTTATTTGGGGAAAGCAAGACCCCCATGTGCCACAACAAGGTCGCGACAAAATTTATCAACAAGCTGTTAGTACGGGTATTAATTACCAATGGCAAGAAGTTAACGCCCAACATGCCTTTATGCGTGATGAGGGTGAGCGATACGACGGCGCACTAGCAATCACCATGTACCAGCAAGCCGTTGCATTATTTAACCGTACTTTGTAAGCCATAAATTAGACATTTTTAAGCATACCCAATGCGGTATGCCTTTTTATAAAATAATCCTTTAAATAATCGATAAATAAGCGCAACTTCTTAGAATCGGCGCCGCCGGGTGGAAATACGCCGTAAAGTTCTATATCTTTACTTTTATAGTCATCGAGTATAATTTCCAATAGCCCAGCTTGAACTTTTGGCCATGCATCGTAAAGTGGAATACGCCCGATACCATGGCCTGCTTCAACAAAAGCAGTTCGCGCAGCAGCGTTATTAGTCCTTAAACCACCTTGCATAGTTAAGTTATGCTTTTTACCATCTTTTTGTAGCGTTAATGTTTTACTGCCGAGCTGATACACCACCCATTGATGTTCGCTTAATTGCGCTGGAGTTTTAGGTTTACCGTAATGGGCAAAATAATCTGGCGAACCACAAATACAGGTACTCATAGTAGTGAGTTTAGTCGCTTGTAAATTGGAGTCACTAAGCGCAACACCGCGAATCGCAAAATCAAAGCCATTTTTAATAATATCAATCACTTCATCACTTAACTGTAAATCAATATCGATTTTGGGATACTGACGTTTAAAATCATTGATTGCAGGCACAACCAACTGCATACCGACATTCACCGGGCAGCTAATTTTAAGTAAGCCTTGTGGTTCGCTTTTTATATTTTCTATTTGCTGTTTAGCCGCATTAGCTTGCTCAGTAATAATTCTGCAGCGCTCATAATACGCAATCCCCGCTTCGGTCAGTGCCATAGTTCGCGTTGAACGATTAAGCAGCGTCACTTCCAGTTGGGTTTCTAATTTTTTTAAGTGATAACTTGCCACTGCACGAGTAAACCCCAATTGTTTGGCGGCCGCCGTTAAACTGCCCTGCTCTACAATTTGTGCAAATACCACCATACTTTTGAGTTGCTCAAACGATACCTTCATAAGATCTCCTATACTGACTTACTTTATTGTATCAACTATTAAACCAATAAAGTTGAATTTATCATCGTTGTTTAAAGTAACCTTAGTGCTTATAGTAGTTAGTAAGATAAATTAAAAATTTAAATCATCAGAAGGAATATGGTTATGGCTAAAAAAATACTTATGGTTCTTACCTCTCATGCAGAGCTTGGCAATACCGGTCATAAAACGGGCTTTTGGGTTGAAGAATTTGCGGCTCCTTATTATGCATTTATTGATGCCGGTGCTGAGGTTACACTCGCATCAGTAAAAGGCGGGCAACCACCGATTGATCCAAATAGCGCCGCACCTGATGCCGCAACAGATGCTACAAAACGTTTTGATAACGACAGTGCAGCACAAACATTGATGGCCAATACAAAAGCGCTTGGTGATGTAAATGCCAGCGACTTTGACGCCGTATTTTACCCAGGCGGTCATGGCCCATTATGGGACTTAGTTGACAATACAGACTCAATTTCATTGATTGAAGACTTTATCAAAACAGAAAAACCTGTTGCAGCTGTTTGCCACGCAAGTGCCGTGTTTTTAAATGCTAAAAATTCAGATGGCAGTGCATTGGTTGCAGGTAAGAAAGTAACTGGCTTTAGCAACAGTGAAGAAGCCGCAGTGCAACTAACTGACATTGTTCCATTGTTGGTAGAAGATGAGCTGATCAAAAAAGGCGGTGATTACCAAAAAACGGATGATTGGGGTGTGCTCGCATTAGTCGATGGCTTATTGATCACCGGTCAAAATCCTGCCAGCTCTGAGCTTGCAGCGCAAAAACTGCTGACCCAATTAGGCTAATTCTTTAATATTGTAACTAAAGCCTTGCTTAACCCAGCAAGGCTTTTCAATTAAGCATCAGGATAGGTATACTCAGTCAAACATATTTAAAATTAAGTGATGTATGGCAAACCCAAAAAGCTCTTTGAGCATTCCTCCTCTAGTCAGTAAACGCTTTACGCTTATTGGTATTATTTTATTGTGTGTTTTACTGCAAATTATTAATAGCTTACCAGGCGTTAACTTAAATGGATTAGGTATTTACCCTCGCAGTCTAAGTGGCTTAACGGGTATTTTTTTCGCGCCTTTTTTACATGGCGGCTGGGCACATTTGCTTAGTAACTTAATCCCATTTGCAGTGCTTGGCTGGCTAGTCTGCCAATATAGCGTCAAACGGTTTTGGGCTGTATTTATCTTTACTGCTGTGGTTGGAGGATTACTGGTTTGGCTATTTGGTCGCGCTAATATTCACGTTGGCCTGAGCGGTGTACTTTATGGCTTGTGGGGCTTTTTAATTTGCTACGGCATTATGCATCGGTCATTTAAGGCCATTGCTATTAGTGTCGCGGTGGTATTTTTATATAGTGGTTTAATTTGGGGTGTTTTGCCACAGCGTCCCCATGTGTCATTTGAAAGCCACCTGTTTGGCGCACTCGCTGGTATTCTTATTGGCTATTATTTAGCAAAACAAGATAAGAAAAGCGCAAGTTACAAGCTTTAAAGTTAGCAAGGTTAAAGATAAAATATTAACCGTCATTATCTCGGATTAAATAAATTTGCGCTTTCTCAATTTCGGTTAGCGCTTTATATCCTAGAGGATAAGGCCAACCATAACCCCATCTAAATGTTGTTGGAGAATATGGACTACCGCCAACACGCACACCGCGAGCATGAGTTGTGCTATTTACACCTCGCTTACTTCAGCTACACATTCACGAAGTCCATTATCAACAATATGCCTTTGCTCATATGTACCATCTTGGCAATAACTATAATCGTGGGCGGTACAGCAAAATAACCATAATTATTGCTGAACAGGTAACAAACTTCGAGTAAATTAGGGGCGCTCAATCGATATGGAACCAACTTTAGCTGCAGGTTTGTTTTATCCCGAGTCTGAATGAAACCGCAATCTTGTATTAGTGATTTCAGCATTTTGCTAGCTATTAATCAGATATCGATACTGCTAAATTATTATACTTTGTCAATAATGTTGAGCCTTTTTAATGATTAAGCTACTTAAATTTACTTAATAACTAACTACACTCGGTTATAGAACCTATAATTAAAGCAATACCTTAACAAGAAACTATTTCTTCGTGTATAACTCTCAAAGTATGATTATGAATCGAAGCTGCTATTTTCCTAGTGTAAACGATGGCTCAACAGGTAAATAACTACAATCAAGAGTAGCTATTAGCTGATTATTACTCTTTTTAAGAATTATTTAGCCATAAAACATAGTAGATCGGAGTCCTATTTTTGACAAAGATAATTAAACACCTGAGCATAGTTTTGTTAGCACTCATATTTGCAATGTCATTTGCTTTTGCTAACTCGCCATCAGTTCATTTTGAACGTCTATCTATCAAAGATGGCTTACCTCAAAGCAGCGCGAAAGCGGTGTTACAAGATCGTAAAGGGTTTTTATGGGTTGGTACTGAAGAGGGTTTGGCCCGTTATGATGGTTATGAGTTTAAAGTTTTCAAAAATAGTTTAGATAATCTCCACTCACTCTCAAATAATTATGTAACTGTTCTTTTTGAAGATCAACAGAGCGATCTTTGGATCGGCACCAGAGGTGGTGGCCTAAATCGCTTTAGCTCTACAACTGAACAATTTACGCATTATCGCCATCAAGCAACAAATCTAAACAGTTTAAGTAATGATACCGTGCATGCTGTTACGCAAGATAAACAGGGAAATATTTGGGTGGGGACAGACGGTGGAGGCCTTAACCGTTTTAATCCTGTCACCGAACAATTTACTCATTATCGTCATCAGCAAGCAAACTCTGCAAGCTTAAGTGATGATGCTGTTAGTGTTATTACTGAAGATCAACAAGGAAACCTATGGGTAGGCACGTGGAGTGGCGGCTTAAATCGTTTTAATCCTATCACTGAACAATTTACTCATTACAAACACCAAGCAACAAACCCTAATAGTATAAGTAATAATGCTGTCAGTGCCATTCTTGAAGATAAACAAGGTAATCTATGGGTAGGAACAAAGGGTGGCGGCCTTAATTATTTTAATATCACTTACGATAAATTTACTCGCTATATCCATAATGCAACTGTGCCCAAGAGTCTGAGCCATAATGAAATAGCAGCCATTACCGCAGATCAAGAAGGTAACCTTTGGTTAGGAACTTTAGGTGGTGGACTCAATTATCTCAACTTAAAAACCCAAAAATTTACCCACTATCGCAATCAGACAACAAACCTAAATAGTTTAAGTAATGACAATATTCGAGCCATCACTTATGACCAACAGGGTAATCTTTGGATAGGAACCGATGGCGGCGGACTTAATCGCTTAAACTCACTTACTAAACAATTTGCTCACTACCATCATCAAGCTAATAAACCCAACAGTTTAAGTAATAATATAATACGCGCTATTACCGAAGACAGTCGAGGCATACTGTGGGTAGGAACTTGGGGAGGCGGTTTGAATCGCTTTGATTCCGTCACCGAGCAGTTCTCTCATTACCGTTATAATGAAGATGATCCCAACAGTTTGAGCGACGATAAAGTCTATGCCATCACTGAAGATCGCCAAAATAATCTTTGGATAGGCACTGATGGTAATGCCCTTAATCGTTTTAATCCAATGACAGGGGAATTTACTCACTATCGTCATGATCCTAGCAATGCTAACAGCCTAAGTGATAATGCGGTTAGTGCCATTACTGAAGACCAGCATGGCGATCTTTGGTTTGCCACGTGGAAAGGTCTTAATCGCTTTAATCCAATTACGGAGCAATTTACTCATTATCGCTATCAAGCAGATAACCCTAATAGTATAAGTAATGACAGTATTCGGGTGATCACTGAAGATCAACAAGGTGATCTTTTGCTAGGGACTTGGAAGGGCCTTAATGTTTTTAATCCAAACACCGAAAAATTTATTAATTACAAACATCAGCCAACAGATCCTAGCAGCTTAAGTAATGACACTGTCTACGCGATTACCGAAGATCGAAAGGGAAATATTTGGATAGGTACCGCCAGTGGCCTTAACTTATTCAACAAAACTACCGGTAAATTCACTCGTTTTCTGAAAAAAGATGGCCTACCTAATAACGTTATTTATAGGATTGAAGAAGACAATAAAGGCAGTCTTTGGCTGAGCACAAATCTTGGTTTATCTAACTTTGATTTTAATACAAAAACATTTAAAAATTACAATATGGATGATGGATTACAAAGTAACGAATTTAATGCTGATGCATCATTTAAAAATAAACGCGGTGAATTATTTTTTGGCGGGATCAATGGTTTTAATCGTTTTTTCCCCGATAAAATAATCAGTGATACCCAACAACCAAAGGTTGTTATTACCGATATGTTACTATCTAACCAATCCGTACCTATCAGCAATGTAGTGCCATTAGATAAAAAATCAGACATAATTAAAAACACGCCTAATAGTAGCTATTCTTTAGAAAAACCAATTCACTCCACTTCTGCAATCACCTTAACTCATCAACAAAACCTTGTAACATTTGAATTTAGTACACTGCATTTTTCCAATCCCAAAAAGAATCAATATGCCTATAAAATGGAAGGTTTTAATGAAAAGTGGATCACAACTACTTATAAAAACCGCCGCGCAACATATACCAATTTACCAACCGGCAATTATATTTTACGCGTTAAAGCCAGCAATCCATATGGCATTTGGAACGAAAAAGGAGTAGCCCTTAAAGTCACTGTATTACCACCGCCATGGCTATCATGGTGGGCATACTCATTTTATTGCACGTTACTCCTGTTCATTATTTGGCTATTTGTGTGCGCGCAACGCAAAAAAGTCATATTTATAAAGAAGCTAAATGAGCAATTAGAAATTAAAGTGGCTGAACGGACACTAGGTTTACAAAAAGCGAATGAAGAACTAGCTAAAATTACTGTAACCGACGAACTCACAGGGTTAAATAACAGACGATTTGTCGCTAATAATTTGCAAACAGACATTGACTTAGTACTACGAAAATATCGCACTCATGATCAAAATAATGATATTGAAAATCATAGTGAATCAGACTTAATCTTTTTTATAATCGACCTAGATCACTTTAAACAAATAAATGATCTTTATGGTCATGCCGCAGGTGATAGCGTATTAATGCAAATTAAACCTATTTTAAAACACGTTTTTAGAAATACCGACTATCTTGTGAGGTGGGGAGGTGAAGAGTTTTTAGTAGTTGCCCGCTTTACCGACCGAAAAAATGCACCGCTACTTGCGGAAAGACTAAGAGCATCGTTTGAAATGCATAATTTTGTCATAGATGACGGAACTATTATCAAAAAAACATGCTCAATTGGCTATGCTAGTTTTCCTTTTTCAATAAATAATCCCGAAAGTTTAAATTGGGAACGAGTTGTCGATATTGCCGATCACTGTTTGTATGCAGCGAAAGAATCAACAAGAAATGCTTGGGTAGGACTAAGCGACATTGATTGTTACGATGATAATTTATTTGTAGCCATCACTGAAAAAACGCAGCAATTGATCAACCTCGAGCAAATAAAAGTAGAGTCTTCAATTCTTAAACCGGATAAAATAAAGTGGCATTAATACACTTTTGTTTACTCCATTAAATAGAGTTAAGTAGTTGCAGGTTTCTCTTCTAATTATACAAAAAACACTTAAAAAATAGCCGCGATGTAAACCAATAAACACACGATATGATTATTGCGTGGCGTGGCAGTTTATATTATACCTTATGATCTCAGCGTCATTGTCACTAATACAACGGCGTGACCAGTGCTTTGGTGGTCATGCTCAATCAAGGGGTGGTCGTAGGTGTACGAATGAGCTCTGCAGCTCTGCTTCGCTCATATTTAATAACATTACTCATTGATATGTGGTAACGCAATTGTCGTTCAAATTCATAGAAAGTATTCAGTGGCTCAAAGATTAAATGTCGTAATTTAAAGCTGAGTAACGGAGACAACATAAACATTGCATCATCTAAATGATCTTCATATTACTCATGAAAGTTATCTTTGCTTCCCTTGCTCTAAATGATCAACTAGGATGGGTTGTTCGTAACCTTAATTAAAGTAACCAACGTTTAAGGAGTTTTGATGAGTAACAGCGAAAACTATACCCCGCCTAAAGTATGGCAGTGGGACGCGGAAAGTGGCGGTGACTGGGCAAAAATAAATCGACCAATTGCAGGCGCGACTCGCCAGCAAGATTTACCAGTTGGTGAGCACCCTCTTCAGCTTTACTCACTGGCAACCCCTAATGGCCAAAAAGTCACCATCATGCTTGAAGAACTGTTAGAGCTTGGTATCACTGAAGCCGAATATGATGCGTTTTTAATTAAAATCGGCGATGGCGATCAATTTGGCTCAGGCTTTGTGGGTGTTAACCCTAATTCAAAAATTCCAGCGCTGATGGATCACAGTACGACCCCTATAACGCGGGTGTTTGAATCAGGTGCTATTTTACAATACTTAGCAGAGAAGTTTGATGCGCTAGTGCCAAGCGACCACACCAGTAAAACCGAATGCCGTAACTGGTTATTTTGGCAAATGGGATCAGCACCTTATTTAGGCGGTGGTTTTGGTCATTTCTATGCCTATGCACCACACAAAATGCAATATCCTATTGACCGATTTACGATGGAAGTTAAACGCCAGCTAGATGTATTAAACCGCCATTTAAGTGATCATGATTACATGGCTGGTAGTGACTATTCAATCGCAGATATTGCTATTTGGCCATGGTATGGCTCGCTGGTATTGGGATATTTATACGACGCCGCCGAGTTTTTAGATGTTGAATCATATACCCACGTGATGCGCTGGGCAAAACAGATTGAACGCCGCCCTGCAGTAAAGCGTGGTCGTAGAGTTAACCGGACTTGGGGCCCAGAAGATGAGCAACTAGCCGAGCGCCACAGTAAAAGCGACTTTTAACGAAAACCTAACAGCGCGATTAGTATGACTAACCGCGCTGTTACTTATGCTGGCTGTAAATCTATTTGGTTATTTCGCGCCTGCAGGATCTGTAAGCCGCGTGCTAAGAATATGCCACTTAAAATACCGTAAATCGCGCTGACAATAACCATAAATTCTGTACTTTGCGTAACTGCTAGTTGTATTGCCAGCATCACTCCAACACAATATTTAGTAAAGAAAATGGCCATTATTAGTATAAATGGTACTTTGCTACCAGGTATATGAAACACATGCTGCTCACTTATGTAGCGCACTCCCTTTGGCAAACCGAATTGACGAGCGACTCCCCAACCAAGTACTAAACACACAAACCAAACTGCTAATGCAATTACACCAGAAAATGCGGAGTACACCCCAAAAACTGACAGGCCAGCCATTGCGACAGGTAACACACAAACACTGCGTAACGTGAGCTCTCTTGCTCGGGTTTGTTTGACACCAAGCACAATCAGGCCGGCAAATAACGCGAACACCCACAGCGGTGTATGTTTAATTATATCAATCACTAAACTTCCTTTTTATTGTTGTTATTGCTTATTGTATTAGTGCCTTGAGCTTAATCTTATTTAAATAATTAATAAAGTTACAATTACATTTTTTTAACCTTTATATACGTAGCAAGCTTAATGTGCCATCTCGATGCTAACTTAGAGAATAGTAAAAGGCGACGACAAACAAATATCGCAGAGTGTAATCGCCATCATTTCAGTAGTAGCAAAACAACAGCGCAATTTGATAACCAAAAACCACTCAGCAGCAAACTAAAACATTCTCTTAAATCGAATGGTTAAGCCATTAAATTGCATTGTTAATTTGTAATATAAAAGGATATGCTCTTATTAGTAATTTACAATTAAAGGAACGGCTATGAAGAACGTATTATTAATCAACTCATCACTCAACGGTGAAAACGGTAATTCACATCAGCTTAGTGAACAGTTCATTGCTGAGCTTACACAAAAAACTGACATTACAGTGACTCGTCGGGATGTTGCCGAAAACCCATTACCACACCTAACTCAAGCTGAAATGGGCGCATGGATGACAGAGCCTTCACAACGCAGCGATGAGCAAAACAAACTGGCTGCTATTTCTGATGAGTTGGTCACTGAGCTGCAAAATAATAAGCTCATCGTGATGGGCGTCCCTATGTATAACTTTGGTATTCCATCTACATTAAAAGCGTGGATCGATCGTGTTGCTCGCGCAGGCATTACGTTTAAATACACTGAAACAGGCCCTGTTGGGTTAGTTGAAAATACTAAAGTAGTTATTCTTGCTGCTCGTGGCGGTATGTACTTAGGTACTGATATGGACACGCAAACTAAGTATCTAAAAGACTTTTTTGCATTTTTAGGTATCAAAGATGTGGACTTTATTTATGCTGAAGGCCTAAATATGCCAGGTGGTGATGACAGCAAAAACGCCGCTAGTAAAGAAATTTCAGATTACGTATCGGCACTTTAATTTTTTGATAAACAAGCGGTCAGTAAGGACCGCTTTTTAGTTAGCCATGCTGATTTCATTTATTACACATTCTTATCGTCAGTGGATCCGTGTAACTCAACATTCAATACTTTTGTAAACTTGGTGCTTATGTTGCAACACTCTCTATAAACCGCCCATTTCGCTATGCAAAGGTGAAATCTTTTCACAGTTAGCGAAATTATTACAAAGGAGATGAGTATGACGATTAAGAAATCTGCACAATCACATTGGTCTGGCGATATTAAATCTGGTAAAGGTCAAATTAGCACCGAAAGCGGCGCTTTAGATAATCAGCCCTATGGTTTTAATACGCGCTTTGAAGATAAAGCGGGCACTAACCCAGAAGAACTAATAGCTGCGGCGCACAGTGCTTGCTTTAGTATGGCGCTATCACTTGCGTTAACTGAAGCAAATTACGTTGCTGATGATATCACCACCAGTGCAGTGGTTAGTTTAGATGAAGTGGATGATGGCTTTGAGGTTAGTCATATAGCCTTAAGTGTAGAGGCAAAAATTGCCGGTATTGCTGAATCAGAATTTAAAAAACTGTGCGAGCAAACCAAACAAGGCTGCCCTATCTCAAAATTAATGAATGCTGAGATATCACTCACAATGGCACTCAACTAAACTAAAAAATTAGCCGTATATAAGCCAAGTAATTATTACTTGGCTTTTTACTGCACGGTTTTTACTATACGTAAAAGGTATAAACATAAAATAACGTAAAATTTCAGCTAAATCTCTGGCCTAGCCAAGCTAAATAAATCATGCGTTGTCGTAAAGTAATCTCCGCCCATTTTACCAACGGTATTTAAAGCTCTTGGGTCAATATAGCCGTTAACAAGCACACTTTCATCAATATAAATACCAACTACATTTAATAACATCATTTGCCCGCCACCTGCTTGTTCAGAAATAGTGACCACGTCACGTAAGCTACATTCATAACGAACCTTAGCTGCTGCCACCCCCAATGGAGTTACTGATTGACTTGCACATGATGCGATCCCCACAGCCGTAAATTCACTAGTTTGCGAAGAAAAATTACCGCAGCTTTGATTCATTTGCTCCACCAGATTATGACTGACCACATTGATAACGCACTCTTTTGTGGCCAGTAAATTGTTTAAGGTATCCTTGTTTTGATTCTCAGCTGGATTTACCTGAGTCACACTCAATACCGGTGGATTAACACTTGCCACGGTAAAAAATGAATACGGCGCAATATTCGCCACGCCATCACTACTTAACGTACTTATCCACGCGATAGGCCTTGGCGTGATCCCACCAACCAATTTACTGTATGCCCCTTTTTGCTCGTCAGGATCAGTTAAATCAAAATACATCATCACCTCATTAAATTTAAACTCATTAAACTAAACGCCTTTTCACTTTGTTACGTATTAAAGACAAAGTAAATGAAAAAACGCTTTATTACTATGACACACTCTTTGTACTGGTTTACTAACGATTTACGACTAAGCGATAACGCATTAATCTCTCTTGCTGCAAAGCAAGATACAGCACTTAGCTTTGTATATTGTATTGACCCTCAATGGTTTAAAAGCAATCACCATGATTGCCAATCAATGGGACAACATCGCTGGCAGTTTTTAGCGCAATCTTTACAACAGTTAAACAATACTCTGAAAGACTATGGGCAACATTTAGTGATCTACCATCAAGCTGCTCATGAGATGATTGAACATTATTATCACCATCACAACGTGCGTACTCTATATTGCAGTGAACAAATTGGTTACGATGAGCAGCAAACGCTACTCAATGTAGCGAAAAATCATGGTGATCTTGTTATTAAACAAGCTAATACATTTACCTTATATGACAACCAGCAACTTCCTTTTACTATTAATGAACTGCCAGCAACATTTAGTCAATTCAGAAAGCTAATTGAGCAAACAACGCCCACTATCAATACACTTTTAGATCCTCCAGAGTACATAGCCAGACCTTTAATTGCTCCAATGCCTTGGCCAACTACATTGCCTAATGTCAGTAAAGAACGAGCGTTATTCGCAGGTGGTGAACAAAGTGCGACTGATCACCTAGCTGATTACTTTTCAAGTGCTAATCCATCTACCTATAAAGAAACTCGCAACGCTTTAGCTGGTATTGAAAACTCAACCAAGTTTTCTCCTTGGCTTGCTAATGGCTGCATTAGTGCTCGGCAAATAGTCAACGCTTTGCGTAATTATGAGCACATTCATGGCGCAAACGACTCAACTTACTGGATTTATTTTGAATTACTGTGGCGTGAATACTTTCAACTATACAGCCTGCGTTATGGCAATAAGTTATTTTCTTTTGCCGGAATTACAAAGCGTAAGCCACTAACCAGTTTTTACCCACAGCGATTTAAGCAATGGTGCACAGGCACAACACCGTATCCCATTGTCAATGCATGTATGAAACAGCTGAATAAAACCGGCTATATGTCAAATCGTGGCCGGCAATTAGTTGCAAGCTGCTTAGTAAACGAGCTCAAGCTAGATTGGCGCTTTGGCGCTGCTTATTTTGAACAACAACTGATTGATTACGACGTGGCATCTAATTGGGGAAATTGGCAATACCTTGCAGGTGTTGGCGCGGATCCTCGCTCGGGTAGGCATTTCAATTTAGTAAAGCAAACCCAAACCTACGATGCTAATAATCAATTTATTAATCACTGGCAAGGTGATGAGGTACACGCCATAGACTCGTTAGATGCCGCAGATTGGCCGTTAAGCAGTTAATAATGCTTAAAGAATAGCGGTGGTGAGAATAAAAGTTGTAGCACACAAAACCGAGCCTTTAAGACTCGGTTTTGTGCATTTTAGCAAGGTGCCACATTATTAAATGTTCTAATTTTTGTTTTTAAATCAAATGCTGCATAACCAGCCACAATAATAAAACAGCCTGCTGGCACAATATAAGAAAAAGCGACACTGAAGGTATCAATAAATACAGCCTGTACCACGGGTACTATCGCTCCACCTAAAATAGCCATTACTAATCCGGCAGCACCTAACTTTGCATCATCGCCTAAACCATGTAATGAAATTGCGTAAATAGTGGGAAACATTAACGATAAACAAGCCGATATACAAACTAAAGCCCAAACCCCACTTATAGTTGGCATTTGCACCATATATAAACATAATAGCGTCGCAATTACAGAGGTTGCCATTAATAGTTTTGCTGGTCTAATAAATCCCATAAGCCATGTCATCACAAACCGAGAGAACAGAAAAGTGATCATACTGTATTGCAAAAACGTTCCACCGGTCACTTCGTTTGTATCAAGTGCTTCCATAACGTATTGAATGGTAAAGGTCCATACACAGGTTTGCGCTGCAACATTAAAAAACTGCGCAATAACGCCAAAGCGATAATGTGTATTTTTAAATAATCGTTTAAAGGTTGCACGAAAATCGACATGCTTAGATACCTTTTTTTGCTTGCAAAAGTTAGGTGTTTTAGTAAATGCAATTGCCAGCCAAATAAGCACAAGTACGCAAGCCATACCCACATAAGGCACCATAACCGCATCTAGTTCTGCTTTTATTACCTGAGTTAGTTGCTCAGCGCTCATAGCTGCACGCTCATCTGAGGAAGCTATATTTAGGCTAGGTAAAATAAGGGTTGCGGCTAAAAACACACCGATATTAGTACCAACAGGATTGAAAGATTGCGCTAAATTTAATCTACGGGTTGCACTTTGCTGATTTCCCATTCCCATCACATAGGGGTTTGCTGAAGTTTCTAAAATAGATAGACCACCAGCTAACACAAATAAAGCGGCTAAAAAAAAGCCGTAAGTCATTGCTTGGCTTGCGGGATAAAACATAAATGCCCCCATCGCAGCCATGCCTAAGCCTGTCAATACTCCCGTTTTGTAAGAAAAGCGTTTATTTATATAAGCGGCAGGAATGGCTAAGCAAAAGTAGGCGCCATAGTAGCTAAACTGTACAAGTGCCGATTGCACTGAAGACATAGTAAATATTTTACTAAATACTTTAACTAACGGATCAGTCATATTTGCTGCAGCACCCCATGCTGCAAAGCAAAGTACAAGCAAAATAAAGGGAACCACCATCTCCTTAGAGACAAGAGGTGTTTTTGTATGTGTGTGTGTGGTCATTGCCATGTCTCAGTTGTTAACTTTGAGTAAAGCATTTAAACAGGTAAATATCACCTCGTCAATAAATCAACTATAGTTATTTATTACATTTAACAATACTTAATTGTACTCTGTCGTTAATTTAATATTAAATGATCAGCACAGTAATAAAACCAATGCTGTCGCCAAGTATGTCCGCTCAGTGTACAATTAGTTAAGTTATTCAAGACAATAACAGATTAGACAGGAATCATTATCAAAGCTAAAAACCCTCGACTCGTCTCACAAGAAGGCCGAAGCCAATCTGGCTTGCGTGCTCACAATGAACGTCGAATTATGTCTTTAATTCGTCAACAAGGGAGTGCGCCAAAAGCCGAGATAGCACAAAAAACGGGTCTTTCTGCACAAGCCGTTACAGTTATTATCAATAGCTTAGAAGCCGAGTCGTTATTAATAAGAAAAGAGCCACAGCGTGGCCGTGTTGGCCAACCCACGATTCCGTTTGCCTTAAATCCTGATGGTGCTTTTGGCATCGGCTTAAAAGTTGGTCGCCGAAGTTATGATTTAACCTTAATTGACTTGGTCGGAAATATTCGCGCAACCTTAAATGAATACTGTGCCTACCCTACTGTAAATAGTCTGCTCACTTTTCTAGAAAAAGGTATCAGCGTACTTAAAATGAGCTTAAGTGACGAGTTAGCCGAGCGTATTCTAGGTATTGGTGTTGCAACTCCTTTTGAAATTTGGAATTGGACTGAAGAAGCTGGCGCACCAAAGAAAGTAATGAATGAGTGGAAGTCTTTCGATTTTAAACAAAGAATCAATCAGATCATCTCTCTTCCTGTCTATGTATGTAATGATGATACCGCAGCATGCTCAGCAGAGCTGAGCTTTGGCAACCCAGCTCGCTTTACCGATTTTTTATACATTTTTATTGGCACTTTTATTGGTGGTGGAGTCGTTATAAATGAAACCTTATTTACCGGTAAAAAAGGCAATGCGGGAGCTATTGGCTCATTACCAAGGCCTGTACTCAATAGTGAAGGCCAACTAACATCGCAACAGCTGATCATGCAGTCTTCGCTGTATATCCTTGAAAAAATGCTTAAAGATGATGGCTACAATACCGACATAGTGTGGAGTTCAAAAGAATATTGGGGAGATTTAGGCCCTGTTTTAGATAAATGGATAGATCAAGTTGCAGATGGCCTTGCCTATGCAGCACTGTGCTCACTAGCTATTTTTGATTTTGAAGCCATTGTGATTGATGGTGCAATCCCTATCAATGTAAGAGAGAAAATAGTATTAGCAACAAAGTTAAAATTAAGCCAAGCCGATCATCGTGGCATTTATCGCTGTGCCGTACAAAGCGGCTCTATTGGTGCTAAAGCTCAATCAATAGGTTGCGCTAACCTACCGTTAATTATAAACTTTTCTCAAGATAACGTCAGCCTTTCCCACAACTAGCTTCCAATAAATTTATCAAGCAGCCGGCGCTATTCGCCGGCGCTTTAATATCCTGGATTACCCGCAAATAAATTCAATTAAATAACTCCATAAACTTGTACAAAAAAATAAGTAATAATAGTTGATTTATTACTTTTAGTTCTCTACATTCTATTTACAAATTTGCCCAAACTGGTGAGGCGGGTTGATAAAACAGCAAGTTTTTAATCACACGCAACAAAAGCAAAAAATGGTTTAGGATTTGGCCACATAATCGTAACGGGTACATCTGGTCAAAAAAGAGTGAATCTATCAATGCCATTAACCCAGCTAAGTTAGCTGGCTTGATTCGAGAAGATACATAAAGCGACGTATTTTTTGACACCAAAATCAATAACTGTCTTGGTGGTCAAGGCTTAGATTTAACCAAAGGTATCGTTTAAAACGAGACGATACCCTGACAATTTTTATAGGAATAACGTAATGGAAGTAGTTGCAATTGGTGAAGCCTTAATTGATTTACTCTCAAATGATTGTATAGATAAAACAGTATTAAGCAGCGAGCTAGGATTCACTCAATTTGCAGGAGGTGCGCCCGCAAATGTAGCTGTCGCCGTAGCAAAGTTAGGCGGTTTGAGCTCATTGCTTGGTAAGGTAGGCGATGATCCGTTTGGTCGTTTTTTAATAAAGGCACTCGATACACATAATGTTAAAACATCACATGTTAGCTTTTCTAAAAAGGGTAAAACTGCACTAGCCTTTGTCTCATTAGATGAAAGCGGTGAACGTACATTTGATTTTTACGATAAAGACGCCGCGCATTATGATTTGCAGATTTCCGATTTAACCTCCTCTTTATTTGCAGCCCCTAAAATAGTGAGCTTTTGCTCAGGCTCTTTAGCTAAGGCTCACATATTAAATACTACGTTAAATGCACTAAAACACTTTAAAGAAGCAGACTCGGTTACATGCTTTGATATTAATTTTCGACCTGCCTTTTGGGATGAACCACTTACAGCCCCATCCATTATTAATGATATAGCTAAAACGGTTGATGTTATTAAAGCAAGTAAAGATGAGCTGATAGCCCTGTATGGTATTGAGCATATTGAAACCACAATAAAAAGCTGGGTAGACAATGGCGTGTCATTGGTTTTAATGACTGATGGTGGCGAGCCAATTACATTTTCCTCATGCTCATTTAGTGGTACATATCCTTGTCCACCAGCGAATGTCGTAGATACCACAGCTGCCGGTGATGCTTTTGTAGGCGGTTTTTTATACCAAGTAGCTTCGCTAGTAAGTGATAAAAACGAATTTACTGATTGGGCCAATAATTTTGAAAAAGTATTAAAAGCAATCGACTTTGCAACTAAGTGTGGCGCCTCAACTGTCGCAAAGTTTGGTGCATTCGACGCTTTACCAACGCAGCAAGACCTGTCTGCCTGAGCACTTACAATCAACCAGCCTATTTGTAACCTCTATTCTAACGACTAAAACTCATATTTTTAGTTTTAGTCGTCTAACAAAATCGCTTTTAAACTACTTTTACATTTAATACGTATAAAACTATTTATGCCTAATTATTTATAAACGATACGGTTTTGATATCACCAGTATGAAAGAAAAAATAAACATAGTCTGGTTTAAACGTGACTTACGCCTAAGCGATCATCAGCCTTTAAAAAATGCGTTTAGTAATGGCCTGCCCACACTATTAATTTATAACTTTGAACCTTTACTGCTTGCCGATGGGCATTACAACGAGCGGCATTGGCGCTTTGTCTATCAATCTATTGTTGATTTAAATACCCAACTAGCTCGCTATAATAGCCGCGTGTATATATTTAATGAAGACATGCAAACCCTACTTGAATCGCTTCACTCGCAGTTTGCAATCACAAACATGTTTAGCCATCAAGAAATAGGGCTAAACAACACTTTTGAACGTGATAAAACCATTAAAGCATGGTGCCAACACCATCATATTAACTGGTTAGAGTCGCCAACCGGGGCTGTGATACGTGGCAAAAAAAATCGCCACAATTGGAACGAACGCTGGCAACAAACCATGCAAGCACCTATTGCTATACCTAACTGGAAGCAAATAAAGCCACTCCCCCTTACTGACTATAAAACACCCAAGCTGCCTAGTGCCTATACGCAAGATAATGAATATTTTCAGCATGGGGGCCCACGACTTGCCCGTGAAGTAATGCAAAGTTTTTTTGCTGAACGCGGTAAGGGTTATCAAAAAGGAATATCTAGCCCTAGTTTAAGCCGTACTCATTGCTCTAGGCTATCGCCCTATTTAGCGTGGGGAAATATCAGCCTGAGGCAAGTGTATCAAATGGCGATTGACGCATACCATAGCACTTGTGCTGATAAAAAAGGTTGGCAGCGCCCGCTTGCTGCATTTGTATCTCGCCTGCACTGGCATTGCCATTTTATGCAAAAGTTTGAAAGCGAATGCAGCATGGAATTTAAAGCATTAAATCCGGGGTACCATGCATTTCCATATCGTGATGACGCACAAGTTACTAGCGATATTGAACGCTGGGCACAGGGGCAAACCGGTATTCCTATTATTGATGCCTGTATGCGCTGTTTAAAAGCCACCGGTTATATTAATTTTAGAATGCGCGCTATGTTAGTTAGTTTTGTTACGCATCATTTAAACATCAGCTGGCAACATGCAAGCCTGCCGTTGGCTAACTATTTTTTAGACTTTGAACCGGGGATCCACTACCCGCAAATACAAATGCAAGCATCGGTTACGGGCATTAATACTATTAGACATTACAACCCGATTAAACAATCTGAGGATCAAGACCCGAGCGGTGAATTTATAAAAAAATGGTGCCCAGAGCTTGAAAAGCTGCCTGTAGAATACTTGCATGAACCTTGGGAGCAAACACCCATGGAAGCATTATTTAACGACTTTAAACTAGGTGACGATTACCCTGCACCGATGATTGATTTAACCAAAGCGTCTAAAGAAGCGAGAGAACGGCTTTGGCAATATCGCGAACGTATTGAGGTTAAGCGCGCTATTCCTGCGATTTTAAAAAAGCATGTAAGCATCGCCCCTAGAACAAAAAGTACCAAGACAAACCATCACAATGGCTCATAAAAAACTAACTTTACCGCAAAAAACCTGCCCCACTTGCAAACGTGATTTTGCTTGGCGTAAAAAATGGCAGCGCGACTGGGATAACGTTATTTACTGCTCAGAGCGTTGTAAACGCAGTAAAGAGCTAAAGCTAACCCCTTAGTTAAATACAATAACCTTTGTTATCAACTCTAAAAATACGGTAATATCACCGTTATTATTAATAATAAATAGCATGAATTAAGGGATACTATGAATTGTACAAGTTGTGGTAAAGGGTTACTTAAACCAAGCTTTATTGAAGGTCAATTTCGTTCACACACATGCACGCACTGTAATGGCCACTGGATACTAATCGAAGACTTTGCAGCTTGGAAAGAGCGTAACCCAAACTTTGCATTTGCTGACAATATCTCATTCGAAGCCGACGCTAAAGACACTAAAAAAGCGTTAATTTGCCCAGTATCGGGGGTCATTATGCGTAAGTTTCGTATTTCATCAGCAACTGACCACCGTATTGATTACAGCGCACCAGTAGGTGGGATCTGGTTAGATGCAGGTGAATGGGAATTACTAAAAGAAGAAGGCTTAGCTGGTACATTGAATGCAGTAGTAACACAGCAATGGCAAAACCAAATTAGAGAGCAAAGTACCAAGCAAAACTTTAGTGACATATATGCTGATAAATTCGGCGCAGACACTTATACAAAAGTGAAAGAACTCAGAACATGGCTTAATGCACAACCGCAAAAAGCAGATTTGAGAGCCTACCTAATGGCTGAAGACCCATATTCTGCGGAAAAGTAAGCTGCTAAAAAAGTGGGACTCGCTGTATCGAGTCCTTTTATCACAAAAAATACCACAGTCATTGTACTTGTTTAATTTTCTTATTGCTGTGTTAACCGCATGCGCCACTGTTTTACTGTTATACTCAAATGCTAATACGCAGAAGCCAATCGCGGCTATGTCATATTTACTTTCAACTTGTCATTCTATGCAAGTTAACCACCTGATTTAAAACCGCTTTATATTAAAAATACTAATTTAGTAAATAACAAAACCCTTTACTGAGACCATTGTTTACAGTCAAGTGTTTCGCTTGCCTGTAAAACAGCCCACAGTTTGTTGGCGAAGTAGCATCATTCGTTTATGAACTCAGCATACTTTAAACAAGGCGATAGCATGAGTGAATTAACTATTGGCGTAATTGGTACGTCACGCAAGACAGATGAACGACGTTACCCTATCCACCCAGACCACCTTAAGCGCATTCCAGAACAACTTAGAAAACAACTGATCTTTGAACAAGGCTACGGCGAAGCTTTTAATGTGAGCGATGCGCAAATAGCCGCATTAACCGGTGGTGTTGCAAGTCGCAGTGATATTTTAACCAAAATAGGCACCGTGATCATCGCCAAACCGGTGCTTGCTGATTTACAGGAGCTACGTGAAGGTGGAACCCTTTGGGGCTACGTACATTGCGTACAACAACGCGAAATAACCCAAGCTGCACTTGATAGAAAGCTCACTCTCATTGCGTTTGAAGATATGTTTGTATGGTCGCCGCAAGGCAATGTTGGTCGTCATACTTTTTATAAAAATAACGAAATGGCCGGCTACTGTGCGGTGTTACACGCACTGCAGCTCAAAGGTATTGATGGACATTATGGTGATCAGCGTAAAACCATCATCTTTAGTTTTGGTGCTGTTAGTCGCGGTGCAATTTATGCACTCAAAGCCCATGGTTTTAGAGATATTACGATTTGCATCCAGCGCCCCGATCACGAAGTACGCGAAGAGATCCTCGACTGCCATTACGTTAAAGTTCGCCAAGGCCAACACGATGAAGCACGGATGATGGTGGTTGAACACGATGGTACGCAACGGCCACTAACGGAGCTCATTAGCGAAGCCGATATTATCGTCAATGGCACTTTTCAAGAAACTGCAAACCCGGTTAATTTTGTTATTGAATCTGAAGCGGACTGCCTAAAAGCAAATAGTTTAATTATAGATGTAAGCTGTGACGAAGGTATGGGGTTCTTTTTTGCTAAACCCACCACATTTGCAAATCCGATGTTTCGCTATGAAACCGTTGATTATTACGCGGTTGATCATACACCTAGTTATTTATGGGAAAGCGCAACACGTTCAATCTCAGCCGCCATGATTGTATACTTACCTACAGTATTAGCAGGCAAGGCACAATGGCAAAAAGATGAAACCATCCGTCGTGCGATTAATATTGAAGACGGTATAATCAAAAATACTGCGATTCTAGCGTTTCAAAAGCGCCAATTAAACCCGCCTTATAATGCACTTTAGTTATTAAACATCAATAAACACGCCGAGCAGCTAATCCTGCTCGACGAGTTCATCTGTAAGAGTCATTGTTCTGATGTTGTTTGCTCACCAGCAACTTTTTCTCTCAGTTGCATCACCACTTGATCTGATATAGCTAAATCTCCTTGCTTGGCACTAAAGCTATGAACAACCCCGGCAGTGGTAGCAACCACTTCCAACACCACTTTATCAAAATCAACATCAAATAAAGTTTGGTCTCGTACTACGGCATCCCCCTCATTAACGTAAATTGCCGAAATCGTAGCCTTACCCATCATTCCTTGTAGTTCAGGTACTTTGATATCCATATTGCTTCCTTTGTGGTTAATTTAAATGCTATTTCGCGCCCCATGCAGCAATCAATTTTTCAAACTGAGCCTGCACATTGTTATTATTGATACCTTGAGTTTGTTGGTTAATTGCATTAACAAGCTCAGTAAATGACGTTTGGTTATTGTTACTGGTAACCGCTGCAGTTAGCGCATTCACAGCCTCTTTATTATCAAGGGCTGCAAGTTGCTCAATTAACGCCTGCAAGTGTGGCTGACAGTTATTACCAGCTATAGCACGGCTTAATTGCTCTAAACTTGCCATATAAGGCGTTTGCACAAAACCATTATCAAGCGATTGCGCTATGCTACTAATTGCTTGTTTATTATCTAAACCTTGAATATTCACACCAACACTTTGTAATAACTGGCTGTAATCGTGGCTTAGGTTGTTTTTACTGAGTTTACCGGCAATCTCTTCCAGTGATTGATGCAAATAGCCCATTTGCTCCACCGCCATCATCACCGGGCTGCCTGCGCCATCAAGTTTATTTAAACGTACAAAGTCACCTTTAATTTGACTAAAGCGCTGCTGCTGCTCTGCGCTTAAGGTGCCACGCAGTTCACCGAGTTTAAGTAAGTTCTCTTCAGAGCCTTTACTGAGTGTTTGCGCTTCACCACGATAATGGTCACAAATTAAGTTTTCTAGCTCTTCGTCATTCATGGCAGCAACGACTTTTTCTGCCATTTTATTCATATTACGGTAGCTGCCTTGCAATTTAAATGGCGGCTCTGTGCGATAATTATTATCTTGCGCGGCTGAGGCAATATACTGGGCGTTCACTTTTAGTACGGTATTACGAATAGTGATTAATCGGCTGAGTACCGCTTTAATTTCGTTAACTTCCGCTTGTGAATAGCCGTGTTCAAGCTCATTTAATGAAATATCTTCGCCTTGACACATCCGCACTAACTTATATAAATCTTCCATGTTACGGTTAGCCAATGGCGCTAATACTGTATTAGATGTTAGCGCATTTTCTATAAAGCTCATGGCAAACTCTTGCTCACACCCGGCTAAGGTATCGCCAAGATTATAAATATCGGCGCGGTTTGCCAACATATCAGGAATTTTAAAGCTCTCACCAGATTCTGTATACGGGTTACCTGCCATCACTACGGCAAACTTTTTACCGCGTAAATCATAGGTTTTACTTTTACCGTTCCACACCCCGTCAATACGTCTTGAGCCATCACACAAAGAAATAAACTTTTGTAAAAACTCAGGGTTAGTATGCTGAATATCATCTAAATACAGCATCACGTTATTGCCCATTTCAAAGCTCTGATTGATTTTTGCAATCTCTTTTTCAGCAGTAGCATTAATGGCTTGAGCAGGATCGAGTGACACCTGATCGTGCCCTATCGACGGGCAATTTACTTTTACAAAAGTCAGCCCTAAACGGTTAGCAACGTATTCCACTAAGGTGGTTTTACCGTAACCTGGCGGCGAGATCAGTAATAGCATGCCCATTAAATCAGTGCGTTTGTTTTTACCTGCTGAGCCAATTTGCTTTGCTAAGTTATCGCCAATAATTGGGAAGTACACTTTATTGATCAGCTGATTACGTACAAACGAACTAAGCGGCCTGGCTTTAAATTCATCAAGCTGCAGGCGCTCTTTTTGCTCAGCTAAAATATCACTGCGCAATGCATGATATTGCTCAAAAGCCGGCACTTGCTCAGTAATATACTTACGCGTGCGGGCATAAAACTCAGCGTAATCTAAATTTAAAACTTGCTCTTGCACTCGCTTATGCTGCCCCATTAAGTGTTCAACTTGCGTGCTCGGCGTGGCATCCAGTACGGTATACTGCAATGCTGTAGTGGCACTGAGGTGTAAGTAGTTAGCCGCTTCCGCTTGCACCATTGCCGATACTTTAGGATTTTGCATGCAGTACGCATTAAGCCAACTTAAAAATAATAATGCCCGCTCATCAGTTTGCTTTACGTTTTCACAGGCCTGAGCAAGCTCGTTGCTATAACCTTTGGCTTTAGCGTCACTGCTAAACTGTTCAGCTAAATTTTTAGCTTGCTGAGAAACGATAAATAGCTGTTGCTCTGCCGTTTTTTGTTGCGCTAATTGTTGCACTAAATAAGCTGCGGCCAAGTCAGTGGATAAATCAGCAAAACGTGCAGATAATTTGCTAACTTGAGTTAAAAAGACATTGATCTGTTCACTTAACTGCGCGGTTAACGTGCTGATAAAGCTGGTCGCAGCAAAGTGTTTATCCATCAAAATAGCATTGCTCGCTTGATGGAAATATTCGTTCAGTTGTGCAGATGACAATTGCGCACTAAATAACTGCGCAATAATACGACAACTAGCCGGATAAATAAGTAAGTCCAGACTATTTTTTTGCGTCAGTAAGGTGTCAATAATTGCCCATGCATCGTGGTCATGAATGCCTTTTTCATAGCCTTCTTGATAGCGCGGTTCAGCAAATTTTTGCACCAGCTGCAATAACTGTTTATCTCGTTGTGCCTGCTCTAATTGTGCAAAAGTCAGCGAATGCTCACTGTTTTCACAAGCGAGTAATATTTGCGCAGCTAAATACTCACCACGATAAACCACCTCACTTTCCGAAACTAATGTTTGTTGCCACAAATGACGACTTTGCTGTAACGTTTGTAAGCTTTTCTCATCTGTTATTGGCTCAAAATAATCAGTACCCGTTAAGTGCAGCATCAGCTGCTCGTCACGCGGCAATAAGGTTAAATCGAGTAATTGCTTATTAACACTAAAAGCGTGCTTACCAATACTGACTGTATTGCCGCCATCAGTGAAAATATCTTGTTTATCACGTAACGAACGTATGCCCTGATCTTTACTGGCTTTTAGCTTTGATTGGATATCATCGGCACGAATTTCATCGCCTAACTCTTTAAGCTCACTAGTCAATGCACGAAGCTTGCTGATCATAGGATCGGCGGCAAAATAAGTATTTAATGCATCAAGCTCAGTAAAGCTTTGCGCACGGCGGTTAACGCCTTGCAATATACGCTCGGCGGAATTGGCTAGATTCAATGCGCGGCGCTGACGGGTATCAATTAAGCTTTGTTTATGCGCTTCAAAGCTTTCGTATACGTCATCACGTTTGGCAATGATCTCTGTCAGGTATTCGTCAAAGTCACTAAATTGCGATTCCAACTCTTCAAGCTGAATAAGCAAACGTGAAAGTTGCTCGTCACACGCCTCTGGGGTTTTAGCATTATTTAGTGCGTTGGTAATACTTTGCGAAAAAAGCTTAAAGCGTGCGGCAAATTCAGCTTTAGCTTCAACACTGCCAAGGCTCTTTTGGCGGATTTCAATACTCGCTTTAGCACGATTAACCAACGCATAAACAGCACTGATATCTTCGAGGATTTGCGTGCGCACACGGCTGTCGTCGATGTCTAAATCAAGCATAGTGTGGTTAAGTAAATCCAGCTCTACACTTTGCGCATCTAACTGTGCAATATAGGTCTTCAGCTCGCTAACGCTTTCGCTTTTACTGCTTAGCTCTTCAAGCTCTTTAAGTTTTTCGTGGTACGGCGCCAGCGCGCTGTCTTGTTGTAAAAACGCAGCAGTTGCTTGGCTTACTTCCACCAGCCGTGTATCAATTTCACTTTGTAAGTTATTCAGTGCAGCAATATCTATATATTTAATATCTTCAAGGCTTATTACTTGCCCTTTGAGCATTTTTAATGCATCAATACCTTGCACAAATTGCGGTGCGACTTTAAAGCTATCAGGACGTACTTCTCGGGTTACATCAGTGTATTGCTTATTAATATCCACCAAGGCTTGCTTGGCTTTGTTTTGAATCTCGGTGACTTTTTCAAACTCATCAAGCACTTGCTCAGCGGTTTCATTGATGCTGTGTAGGTTTTGTGCGATTTTCGCAAACTCGCTTTCGTTAAGCCAATGGTAACGGTCAAAGATATTCCGGCTAAGGGCAATTAAATCTTCGTAATGAAATAAAGTCGGGCTTTGCTCGCTAATGGCTTTATAGACACTGTATAAATCAGAAATACCGCGAACTAAATCGGGGTTACCTATTTTACCAAAAAAGCTAGTAAGTGGCGGCGCATTGGCTGCAAATTCAGCCGATACAAACGGGCTTTGCCAAATTTGAATCGGATGTACTCGCTCCGCTTGGTCTTTATCGGCTTTAAAAGTCAGCGTTATACCATCGTTGTAAATAGCATAACCGTGACAATAAATTGGATTTTGCAGGTTTTTATCAATAATATTATAGGCAAATAGCGCGTAACGGCCTTCACTTGGCTCGTAAAACACGTATAAAACATCTTCGCCGTTTGGTGACTTTATATGTCGGTGAAATTCTAAATCTTCTATTTGCTCTTCAAACGAGCGTGCTTGCCCTGATTGTAAGTAGTAACCGCCAGGGAAAATAATGCCGTGATCTTCAGGTAAAGTAACACATGCACTGCCGATTGCATCTTGGCGCATGACCTGCTGAGTGCGGGTGTTATAAATAAAGTAACGCCATGTTTTTTCACGGTATGGGAGAATTTTTAGCAGCACTAAGTCGCCTACCAGCGCGTACTCAACTTCGCTGTCAGCAAGGGATTGGTTTTTATCATCAACAGCTTCTTGATAAATCCCTTCACCGGTGTCAGTGCTGTTTTCTATTTTAATGGTCAGTGAACCGCCAATGGTTTCAACAAACACTTGGTCCGCGATGTTGATATGAGCGTGGCGCCCTTCTATGTGGTTACTTCGGTCAGTTTTGAGCCATTCAAAATCATAGTCATGTGCGTGTTGAATATCACGCTCACCGCGGTTATCGATATAATTAATGGTGTTGTCTGGGTGAATTTCCCAGCGAAAAACCCGCACATCCGATAACTTGTCACCGATTTGGAATAGCGCAAATAGCTTGCCATTTTGTTGATATAAATGCTGTAGGCTGGTTTGTTTGTAGTAGGTATACAGTTCTTCAAAATCACGAATAAAACGACTATCGGTTAAAAAACGCGTTGTCTCTGGGTAAGGCTCAATTTCGTAATGGTCGTCTTGCTCCACCAGCTTTTGTACACTAAATACATCACTGATTGCGGTTTCTTTTTTTAATCCCAAAAATACGTTGTAAGCAAAGATAACTTTATCGCCAATAATCACGATATCGCGCGGGGTACAATTTTGCTCCGTACGAACGCGAACACGCCCTTTTACTTGTAGATCAGTGCTACCAAACTCGTTAATACGCTGTGTATTTACATCATCTATTTGCGTTTTTAAACTAGCACCAAAATTATTTAAGCGGCGTTTAATTAAATCGTACGAGCCTTGTTCTAGCGCTTGTTGAGTTGCGTCCGTCATGAAACCTATCCTGAAATTTAATAGAAGTTAGCCGCAATAGTTAAACTATTGCGGCTACAACGAGAGAACTTAGAAATTAAGCTAGTCTTTTGGATCTAGTTTAATTTTCTCATCTAACCCACCACCTAAGTTACCGCCTAACATGCTTAGTAATTGGCTTTTTTCAGCCGCAGAGGTATTACTTAACTGCTTTAATAACTTACTCATGTTGAAGTTTTTAAGTGTTTCGGCTGAGCCATTCGCCCCAGCTAACACCCCTTTTAGGTCTTCAATTAAATTACGATCACCATTTAAGTGATCTTTAAATACGGTTTGTACGGTTTTACTTTCATCAACTAAGCCATCAATTGATTTACCTAAACTAATTGCACTCATAAATTGATTAAAGAACTGACCATCGCCGCCCATAATATTAATATCAGCATTACCTAAGGCTTTCGCCATAATATGTGCTTGGTGCTCAGCAATGTCTTTGCTGGCCGAAATTTTTGCCAATACGAGCTCTTTTTGCTGGTTAAGCTGCAGCGTAAAGCTTTCGTAATCGCGAGCATCTTGATCCATTGCGTTCAAGGCTTGTAGCTTCTCTTCAAGGCCTTTTGCTTCGGCGCGCATCTTACGCTCTAGGTTAATCGCTTCCACTTCACCTTGTTTCTCATTCGCATCAGCCATGGCTGTTTGTACTTGCGCCTGAGATAAACCAATTTCACGATTACCTTGTGCTTCAGCTTCAAGTTTTTGACGCATTACTTTAGCATCAGTTTCACCTTGAATTGCATTTGCTTCGGCCTTCGCTTTAATAACATCCGCTTCAGCAAGCCCTTTAGCAGCTGTTTCAACTTGTTGCGCATGCGCCAAAATCTTTTTCGACTCAGCTTGTTGATTAGCAATTCTAAGCTCTGCATTGGCCATTGTTTCAAGCTCACGAGCTTTATATTCTGCGGCTTGCTCTTGCGCTTTTGCAGCTTCGATATCTTTTACTAATGACTGTTCGGCTTCGGCTTTGGCACGAATGATCATCGCACTCTTCTCGCGCTCTGCACCTGCGAGTACTTTCACATCTTTAATGCGCTCTTCTTCTTCAGCCACTGATTTTTCAACAATCACGCGATCACGCACTACATCGGCAATTTCTTTACGTTCTACTTCCAGTGCTTTTTCTTTATTGATGCGCAGGATTTCGGTTTCTCTTTCACGTTCGATCACTTCAATTTCACGTGAACGAGCAACTTTCTCTTCTTCAATACCCAAAACGCGTAATCGGTTTTGTTCGGCAATATCAAGCTCACGTTGCTTATTTTGCTCGCTAATGCCAATCGCTTCTTCTGTTTGAATGCGGGCTTGCTCTGATTTTAAGCGCTCTTCTTGGCGTACTTTTTCAGCTTCGGCATATTCGCGGGCTTTCACGGTTTCAATTTCGCGCACTTGACGTGACATGGCATCTTGCTTTTGGCGCTCAATTTCCAGTGACTTTTCGGTGGCTTCTTGATTTTGGATCTCAATTTTAGCGCGTTCATCACACTTCAATTGATTGGTAGATACATTTTGTACTGCGGTCATTTCAGTGATGCGGCGAATACCTTCGGCATCGAGAATATTTTGCGGATCGAGCTTATCAATTGACGTTTGTTCAAGGTAATCAATAGCAACATCTTCAAGTGAATAACCCGATAAATCTTGGCCAATCACTTCTTTAATATTATCGCGAAATTCATTTCGGTGAGTAAATAACTCAACAAAATCCATTCGCTTACCAACAGTTTTAAGTGCTTCTGAGAATTTCGCTTCAAACAATTCTTGCAATGTGGCGTGCTCTGATGCACGGGCGCAACCGACTTGCTTAGCAACGCGTAAAATATCTTCTTTGTTTTCGTTAACACGAATATAAAAAGTAATGGCGATATCGGCGCGAATATTATCTTTACAGATCAAACCGCCTTTATCTTTACGCTCAAGCACCATGCGCTTGGTTGAAATGTCCATCACTTCCATTTTATGGATCACAGGATAAACAATTCCGCCCGTAGTGGTGACATCGGGCTCGTTCTTCATTTTATTAATGATCAGTGCTTGGCCTTGCTCTACCTTGCGATAAAACTTGCCGATAATTAGCAAAATAGCAAAAATAACAGCGATTGCTATACCTACAAATGTCAATATAGGTATGAGATTATCTAAAAATTCCATGTTATGTCCTAACGTGATTATCGATTTATTATGTGTTACTTACCCCTAAATAAACTAGGGTATTACCAAGGTTTGGCGGTAATAATGTAACAGTGTTGCTCTTTGAGGTGTTCAAGCAACACCGCTGTGTCACCTGATGTAAATTGCTCGTCATTTTCAGCTCTAACTTCAAGTAACTGCTCAGTACCTTGAAATTTAACCCGTGCTTGGCCAAATGTATTTGTTACTTTGCCAGTAACAACAACACATTCTAAACCCAGTAAATCTGAACTTTGCGAGGTTTGTGCGCTGCTAAAAAAGCGCTGTAATGGCCGAGAAATAATGGCCGCAATTGGCATAGCAATCAGCAAACAAACGCCCAGCATTAGCACGCCAAAAATATAAAACCACATACCATCGCCTAACAGGTAGGCAAAAAACTTATGGGCATAGATGCTGATCAACCAGCTACTCATCACTACGAGACTAATAGATACAGTAATTGGTATGCCACCAAACCCCATGCTAAACCATGAACTCAAGCCTGAGCTTTGCGACGCATCGGCTTCAATTTCTAGATCTGATTCAAACATGTCAATATCAGCAAAGCCAATAAGGGTTATTAGCCAAAACAACATCACAACTAACAACAGGGCTGAAAAAATAACGGTGGGGAAAGTAAGCGCTAAGTTTAAAAATTCCATCATTACAACTATCCATTTATTTTAAACGCAGTAGGCGATAAAACTTTTTATCATTTAGTCGCGTAAATGTTAAGTGTTTTATGGAAAATCAACGTTGTTAATATAAAAAATTGTAAATGAACGACTACTTTGAAACGTTAACTTAGCTTAATTAACGACTTAGAAGTAAAAAAACGCCGCAATTTAGCGGCGTTTTACTTTGTGTGTATGACGACCTAAGTTACATATTACCCAGCTTTATCATCATTGCTGTATACATTTTAAGATTGAGCTTAAGTTGTTCAACTGTAATAAACTCATGCTCTGAGTGACCGGTGTAGCGCTTGCCTGGCATTGATGGCCCAAACGATACTGCATTATCAAATAACTTTGCATTGGTACCGCCACCAATAGATACAAATCCAGCCTCTTGATCACCGGTAAAGTGTTTAAAAATATCTAATAATGCTTGTGCATGAGGTGCGCTGTCGAGCAACATTGGCGTGCCAATCACCACATCAACACCAGATAACTTTACGTTATTTCTCACTTGCCAATTACTCAGTGCGGTATCAATTTGCGTACGTAATACCGCTTCATCTTTACCCATTGGACGACGTAAATTCACAGCGAGTGTGAGTTCATTACCATCACGTTCAATAAGCGTTGGTGCTACTGTCATAGGTCCCATAAAGTCATGTTTATAAGCAATATCACCAAACTGTTTGCCATGTATATCAAGACCAATTAGCTGATTAATAAACGCAATTGCTTGACCATCACTGTTATTCTCAAGCTCAATACCTTTAAAAGCTTCCGCTAAGTAAGCAATGGCGTTAACCCCAGATTCTGGCTCTGATGAATGAGCAGACAACCCTTTTACGCTGATAACAACACCATCAGCTTGCTCGCTAAAGTTAAATTCCACAGCGTTAAGCGCACTCGCTGCATGTTTAAGTTTGCTGACTAACGCAGTATCGGCGTTATGTAACACCACACTCGCATCTTCTGGTATTTGGCTTTTAAAAGCGCCGCCAGTAAGTTCACTTACATACACTCCTGTTTGTGCTGAGGTAGCATTAAACGTTGGTGCAATTAAGCTCCAACCTTTTTCCGCGACAACCACCGGGTATGACGCATCAATAGTAACCGCATATTTAGGCTGCTGATAGCTTTTCATAAACTCTTCAAGCGGACCCCAATCAGATTCTTCAGCTAAGTAAATCATCAACTCAATACGATTATTAAGTGTGATCTGTTGATCTTTTATAGCTTTCATTGCATATAAAGCGGTCGCGATAGCACCTTTATCATCTTCTGTTCCACGCGCAATTAATTTACCTGGCTCTGAGGTACTATCTATTTCAAACGGGCTTTTTTTCCACTTACTTGCGTTGGCAGGTTGCACATCGCCATGGGTTACTATGGTTACCTTTTCAGTTTGTTGCCCCATACCAATAAGTACGGTGTAACCTAAATCTTGGTAATCAAAACCAAGTTCAGCAGCTTTCATTTTTAACAAAGCTTTAAAGCCAATAAAGTCGGGATTATCAGGAGTATTGATGCCGTCTTTATTAACCGTCGGGAATGATACTAAATTAGCTAAGGTATGAATTTGCGCACTTTGGTAGGTATTTACAGCATAATCAGCAACGCTGTCATTAATCTTATTTAATTTTGCATGTGCGTTAAAGGCCAATAAAGCGATACTAGCTAAAGCTAATTTTTTCAAAACAAGTCCCATTCAATTAACAACTAAGAATCACAATTATAACGCTCTGGCTTAATAACGAACAATGCTTTGCGATAGACCGACAACTTATTATTAATAAAACATAGAGCAAAGCAGCTAGGTAAATAATAGGCTGTAAGAAACTTAAGGTTTCATCTGATCAACCATTTCAACAAAACGTTTAACCCCTTGCGTAATTTCACTTAACCCTTGAGATACTTCTAAAATACTTTCTTGCCCTTCGTTTGCAATACCAGCGACAGATCCTAATAGTTCATCCATTTGACTTATCAACGCTTGAGTTTGCTCAACGACACGGCCTATCTCTGCGGTCGATTCTGCGGTATTACTTGCAAGTGTGCGCACCTCATCAGCAACGACAGCAAAGCCACGTCCAGCTTCACCAGCTCGAGCAGCTTCAATTGCAGCATTAAGTGCAAGTAAGTTTGTTTGATCTGCAATAGATCGAATAGTAACCACAATATCAACTATACTTTTAGACTGTATTTTAAGCTCTTTCCCTGTTGCCGTTGCATTATTAACTCGTTCAGCAATGTTTTTTGATGTTTCAACAGCTAAGCCTAAAATATTTACTGCATTGGAAGTTACTTGACTGGTTTCCTCTGAAATAGTCGCAGCTTGATCAATCGTGTTAAATGCTAAGTTAACGCGCTCTGTTATGTCTGATGCAAACTTAATAACTTTATATACCTTACCGTTTTCATCAAAGATTGGATTGTAAGTTGCCTCAAGCCACAAAATGCGACCATCTTTGCTAAATCTCTTAAAACGACCTGAATTAAATCGTCCCTTACTAAGGCTCTGCCAAAACTCTGGATTTTTAAGATAAAACTCTTTATCACAAAATATTTTATGATGTTTTCCTTTTACTTCTTCAAGTGAATAATGAACGGTTGATAAAAAGTTTTCATTAGCATCTAAAATATTTCCTTGTGTATCAAACTCAATGACTGCTAACGATAGATCTAGCGCATTAAGAATTGCATCTTTGTTTTTCAACACATTATTTATAGTCGTGATGTCATTGGCAATTTTAATAACTTTACTTACGCTGCCATCATCTTCTACAACTGGAAAATAATTTGCTTCTAAATAAATAGGAACCTTAGTTTTTGTAAAACGTAAAAAAGTACCACCAAATGATTTACCCGCACTTAAATCTTGCCAGAAATGGCGATAGTCCTCAGAATTTACATAGTCTGAATCACAAAATATTTTATGATGTTGGCCAACAATCTCACTAAGCTTAAACCCCATTACATCTAAAAAATGTTTATTAGCATCAACAATGATGCCATCCACTGTAAAACTAATAAAAGCTATATTAGATTTAATTGCATTTAGCTCTTTTTGAGCCTGAGAGGTCATTGGGTCAGTTTGTTTATGTTTATCTAAAACAGCATTCTTTGACTTAAAAAACATCATTTTATCCTTTGACTGTATCATTCTTATTAGCTATTTAAATCATAGAATTAACAACACTACTCTTTAACAGCCACACTTTAATTGTGACTACTATTCACTACCATTTAGTAACAAAAATCAATAATATCTAATAGTTGAGAATTTTAAAAAGAGCAAGATTAGTCATCAAATTAGTAAGGGGTATTACAGAAAACGCAGGAGATATAAACGATAATAGTATAGGGATAGTTGAGTTTCTAAAATAAATGAGCTATCAGTAAATCTTGTTACTTTTGAGCAACTAAATTTTTAATGTGTTAGAGCATTTAAAATGCCCACATAACAAACATTTTATAAATTTATTAGTCATATTTGCATACAACGAAGTATAATGCGCATCTTAAAATTATGGGGTCGATCATGAATCGCAGAAAGAAAATCGTTACAAAGTTTAATAACAAAGATAAGCGCGCAAATGCAAAATTACATAAAAGTAATAAGCCTGCTTATGTGTCTAAAGCTGAACGTGAAAGATTGGCACTACTCGCTCAAGAACAGCAAATAGACACTTTAAACGATGAAGCGAATTGATAAACCAATAAAAACATAAACTTGAGATTTAAATAAAATAAAAGTTAATAAATAGTTGCAAATTACACACCTAACTGTAATGTTGAATATTCAGCAACAATGCTGAAACACACCAATAATCACTTAGGAGGCATAAATGAACAAATTATTTATTATCGCTCCTAGTGCTCCTCAAGAATGTTCTGTCAACTATCATTTAAGTGAATGGTTCGACGAATAAAAAAACCTGAATAATTTAAAAGCAATAATGCCTCGCAGTAGGAAGGCTTCTATGTAATTAAAATTCAGGTAACAATAATGAAAAGAAAACTCTCAATTCTTAATGGAACACTAGCCGCGTGCATGTTTTTTTCGTTTGCAAGTAATGCTTGTTTAACAAACGAAGTTGAATCAAACGACACTGAAAGCAATGCAAATTCCCCACTTTGTAGTAATACCACCGTTGCAGGCTCGTTGAGCCGCAATGATACTGATTGGTTTAGCTTTGAAGTAACTCAAGTCGGGCCTATTGAGGTCAGCCTTGAGCACAACACTAACGATGATTTTGACTGGGCATTATACCAAGAAATAGGATCTGCTGTTGCCGAAGGGGCGACCAGTAATGTTCCAGAAACAGGCAGTTATAACGCACAATCAACGGGTACTTATTATGTAAAAGTAACGCGTTACTCCGGTACAGGTTGGTACGATTTAACGGTCAATTTTGGTGAAGGTAGTAACACCGGTGGCGGAAGTGGCAGCGGTGATTGTGGCTATAGCTCTCGCCCTGCAAAGCCAAGTTCATTACAAGCATATTTACAAGGTGGCAGTGCTGATTCATGCAGCACATTAACAGCTGATCAAGGTGCTGTATTACTGATGGGTGGTGGCAGCGATGTTGATCAAGCATTTAGTAATCGCGTTGCTAACCATGTTGGCAGCGGTGCCGATGTTGTTGTGCTTAGAACCTCAGGTACTGACGCCTACAACGATTATTTACTGAACTTAATGAATGCCGACTCAGTAGAAACACTGATCATTGATACTCGCAACAAAGCGAATGATGACTATGTTGACTGGGCTATCCGCAGCGCCGAATTTGTATGGATTGCAGGCGGTGACCAATCAGATTATCTTAATCAATGGCAAGGTACAAAAGTACAAACCGCTGTGCAACACGTTTTTGATAAAGGCGGTGTCGTTGGCGGAACGTCTGCAGGCATGGCGTTAATGGCAAACAGCGTGTACGACCCAGATGGCGTTGCTGGCGCAGTATCAGATGAAGTAGTCACTGACTTTTGCCACGAAACACTTAACTTCAGCAGTCGATTTATTGATGTGCCTGTATTAAACAACAGCTTAACCGATACGCACTTCCAAGAACGTGACAGAATGGGGCGTGCCATCGTGTCTTTAGGCCATCACAGCAATCAGTATTTTTCTATTGCAGCCAGTGAGGCAACCTCACTGTTCATCGATGCCTCTGGTACAGGTGTTGTTGACGGCAGCAATGAAGTTTACATCTTTAAAGAAACCGCTAATACGCAAAGAGTGACATTGCAATGTGGGAGCCCAGTAAACTATCAAAATATTAATAGAGTAAAGCTACTACCTGGTGATAATTACAATGTGGTTAGCCACGCTCATAATGGTATGCAACTAGACGTGAGCATTAATGGTAATAACAATAACTTCTACTCCCCTATCAATCCTTATTAATTCCCCCAGTTAAGAGCCCTTTGGGCTCTTTTTTATTTAAAAAGCAACTTGAGCAATTTCAATCAGGCAGGCATTCTCTTACTTTGTCACACTGACGCCACTTCTGAATAAAAGTATAACGAGTAACTATGAAAAACACGCACCTACAGCGCATCCATCATGTCTGTGATTATATAAACCACCATATTGATGAGCCACTTACATTAGATAGTTTAAGTGCCGTTGCCTATTGTTCTAAATTTCATTTTCATCGTTTATTTATCTCAATAATGGGGGTAAGCGTTACTAAGTACACGCAATTTGCTCGCTTAAAGCGCGCCTCTTATCGGCTTGCTTTTGAGCATCACAAACGCATTATTGATATTGCATTAGAGGCAAGTTTTGAAAGTCCTGAAGCTTTTAGTCGTGCTTTCAAACGTGTTTTTGCTCAATCCCCAACTCAATTCAGAAGCACACCAAACTGGCCACATTGGCATGCGCAGTTTGACTTTAAAATACCTGAATTAAAGGTTAGTAATATGAAAGTAGAAATTGTTCACTTTGCACCGCAAGCTGTTGCGTTGCTTACCCACAACGGTTCGGCCACTAAGCTTATGGAAACAGCCGCACAGTTTATTAAATGGCGAAAAGAGTCAGGCTTATCACCGGTAAAAACCAGTGATACTTATGGCATCCCTTATAGCGATCCTGCGGTGACTGACGACAACGATTTTCGCTTTGACTTCGCCGGCAGCGTCAAGCAACCAATTAGCGATAATCAATATGGCGTAAGAAATGGTGAGATCCCGGCAGGTCGCTGCGCTTTAGTCAAGCACTTTGGCAGTCATGACACTATCAGCGACACTGTTTATTATCTATATCGTCAATGGTTACCAAACAGCACTGAAGAAGTTAGAGATTTTCCGTGCTTCTTTCATTACTTAAATCTCATTCATGAAGTAGATGAGTGTGATTTAATAACTGATATTTACTTGCCGCTAAAATAATAATTAACCGCAGAGGCAAAATCTCATTATTGCCTCTTCGTTCTGTATTCATACTATTACAATTTCACACCTTCAAGCCGTTTAAAGCCAAGGAACTAAAATAATGCGTATAACGGATCGCTACATAGCCAACCACAGCGCTTGCTACTAGCAATTCAACTACCGCTAAATGATGTATTTGGTTTATAAACTGTACATCAACATTCATAGTTAGCATCCAATCCGCGAGTTTAAATAACGCCGTAGCACCAATGACCATGGGAAAGGTAAATGCAGCAAACCCAGGGCAAAACCTGCGGCGTAGTAATTTAAAAAATGCCGTATAAATAATGAGTGTCATTAGTATGGCAATACCAAATAACCCCCCAATTATCACTGGCGACGGCTGGGTCACTACAGTGAAATACCCCGCCAACGATAAGCTTGCCGGCGCCGCTAATATAGCTAATGTGGGCTGTGCAGCATCAGGAATTTGCTCAGCAAATATTATCCGGTAAATCATTAACGGCAACATAACTGCGTACATTAACATGCCAAAATAAAGTGCTGCTTGTGCTAAAAACAACAGTGCTGGGTTACCCGAGAACGCGACATCGGCAACAATAATACCCACCGGTGGTACAAACCAACTTGGCACCATGTGCTCAATTTTAAACTCACGAACACGATGAATAATAAAGCTCAATAAAAATCCCAAGTGCAATAAAAATGCGCCTACCCAAAGCACATCCCCTGCTAATGGATTAACGTGCCCTAACGAATTAGATACCACCAACGTTGCCATAGCAAAAGTAGGCACAACGCTACCTACAACAGGGTGCGCTAAATCGGCCTTTAATAAGTGTGGGTACAGTAAAAATTTTAAGCCAAGTATTAATAATAATGCGCTCGCAATTGCCGCCCCAGTGTATTGCGCTGCGCCATTTACATTAAACATATTTTCCCAAGCCCAACCAAGGCTGGCTATGCCTAATGCTAATCCACCCATTGGGGTAGGTGCGGTTATTACTTTGGCTTTTATATAATTAAACATGTTTATACTCCACACTCACTGTTTATCTTATAAAGAAGTTTAACCTTGCATTTTGTTTAGTTAAATCTAATTATATAGAACACATGTTCATAAAAATTAAACACCAAGCTCATGAATATTTCTCTTAAACAACTTAAAGTGTTTGTAGGTATTACTCAGCATGCAACACTTACCGCAGCCTCTGAGCGGCTTTACTTGTCTAAAGCGGCGGTGAGCATGGCGCTTAGCGAGCTTGAAAAGAAGTTAGGTCACCCACTGTTTGACCGAGTAAATCATCGCTTAATTTTAAATCAAGAAGGGCAAAAATTACTGCCCTTGGCCGATGAATTACTGCACAGAGCAAATGATATTAATACGCTTTTTTCGTCCCACGCAAAAGCCAGCGGCACCTTAAAAATAGGTGCCAGCGATACCATTGGTAATCATGTGTTACCCTCTATACTTAGTGGATTTCGCCAACAACAGCTGCATTATTCACAGCAAGTTTTTATTTCAAATTCTGAGCTTATTTGTCAAAAACTGCGCGATTTTGAACTCGACATTGCACTAATAGAGGGCCAAGCCCAGCAAAGCGACTTAGTCTCAACCGTGTTTAGTAAAGACACTATGTGTATTATTGCGCCGCTGTCCCACCCTTTAGCTAAAAAACCACAGCTTAGTTTTAATGACTTAGCAAACAGCGAATGGGTATTAAGGGAAGCCGGCTCTGGTTCACGCTCATTCTTTTTACAAAACCTCGCTACACATATCGATAATTGGAGCCAAAGTTTTGAGCTCAATACCACAGAGGCATTGATCAACAGCGTTGCTGAAGGGTTAGGGCTGGGATGTTTATCGTCACTCGCGGCACAATACGCTTTACAAGATGGCCGCGTTACAAAACTTAATTTAAACCACCCTATGCAAAGGCAATTTTGGTTAGTAATGCATAAAGACAAATATAAAAACCCGTTGCTAACGCAGTTTATAGATTTTTGTGATCAGCTATAATGTAGCCATGCTAAACATCATGGCTACATTTAGGTAGTTTACTTAAAATGCGTAGCTGATACCGGCATTAACCGAGCGACCTTGTCCTGCTAATTGGTTAAAGCCTTGGCCTTGATCCACATTAAACTGGGCAATACTGACTCCGCCTAAAGGCTGCTGGTAGTATTCGTCAAGTAAATTAGTAATTGCCAACTTAACTGTTAGCTTATCCCATGTCGCCTTGGTTGCTAAATTCACTAAGCTATAGTTGGCTGATAGATTTTCAATACGACGTGGATCTACACGCGTTTTGCTATCTACCCACTCCCAGCTCAATGAGTTTTGCCATTTACCGAGTTGTTGCTCAAGGGCTATTTTGCTATGCAGTGGCATTATTTGATATAACGGCTCATCACTGTCATCACGCTCGCCATGGGTGCTATTAAGCGCGGCGGTTAAATCCCATGTGCCTGCATTTTTACTATCAACAACACGGATAATACCTTCAAGCTTAGTGCCATAAAGTGTGGCGTCTAAATTGGTAAATTGCAGGGTATTACGCTCAGTTAATGCCTTATCTGTGCGGTTAGTACTGCCAACAACAGTAACATCAATATAATCATTTACTTGGGTATACCAAGCGTTAGCTGTTATTTGCCACTGACCATCTTCTGCCGATTTAGTGTAACTGGTGCTGATGGTATGCGCGGTTTCGGCTACTAAGTCTGGGTTACCAATATAACCATTACCATCACCAAACCAACCAATCATACTGGTCGACATTGTGCTGACACCCCAGCTATAACGTTCATATAAATTAGGCGCACGATTTTTACGTGCTAAGCCAAATTGTAGTTCATCTTCATTAGTAATTTGGTAGCGTAATAATAGGCTGGCATCCACAAGCGTGTCACTGCGCGCGCGATCCATGGCATTAAACTCTTTTGCAGCATCTTTATTTGGATCTGCCATATTCATTGCTGGCATACTTCCCATACCTGACATTCCATTCATGCCATCACCCATGTCTGAATATGGCTGCACTTCACCGGTATCCGTTTGCACATATTCAATACGCGTACCAGCAGAGACCCACCACTTGTTATTTAGCTGCTTTTGCAGCTCAGCAAAACCGGTGTAGCGGTCACGTTCACCGTCATTAATATTTACATAGTCGTTAGGCCCCATCATCATTGAGCCTTCAATCGCAGGCCACCAATCATCAATGCGGTAACCATAGTATTCTTGGCCGAGCAGTAATACAGTGTCAGCATCAAAGTCTAAACGCCAATTAAGTTGATAACTGATATCTTGCGCGTCGGTATTCATCGGCATCATGCCGGTTTTTTCAGCGCTGAAAAAACCCATTTCGTGCTTTACATCATTAAAGTTTATTTGCGCTCGAAACTCACCACTTTCAAGCTGGCGTTTATACTGAGTGACTATGCCATAACTGGTGTTATCCGTCATATCCATATATTGATTAGCAAAGCCCTGAAAGGGTATTTTTTGATGCGTTAATTTAACCACTAGCTGTTGTTTTTCATCTCGCAGCGCTGCGGTTAATGCATGATTTTGCACGCGATATAGAGTATCTAATACTAAATCACCATTACCATCGTCATAACTATCAGCGTCTTCAAAGGCACCTTGATAATTTAAACTAAAGCTGTCACTGGCAAGTCGTGCGCCAACACCAACCGCTTGCGCATTATTTACACTGCGATACTGCGCCGACACATAACCTGAATGCCACACTAACATATCACTCTCACCATATTGCGGAGCAATGGTGTTTACTACAATAACGCCGGCAATGTTATCGCCACCAGCGCTTACTGGCGAAATACCTGCAATCACTTGATAAGACGATAGCTGATTAGCCGAAATATAAGATAATGGTGGGTTCATCTGATTGCCACAGGCCGCAGTAATATCTGCGCCATCGACCAGTACTTTAACTCTATCGCCCATCATGCCATTTAATATAGGTAAACTAGAAATGCCACCTGCCGCAGAGAAATCCACCCCCAACTCAGTTAAAAGCTGTTCAGCAGAACCTAAATTTGCATGGCTGTTAACGTTTTGGCCCTGTACTTCAATCACTTCAATTGAATCATCAGCCAGTACATAAGGAGAGACTAAACTCGCAATGCAAAGTGCTAACGGAGAAAGTGCATAACGTGAATTGATAGGTGGATTGTGGTTGCTCATTTTATTCTTTAATTACAGCAGGTTTAAGATAAGCAAAGTATATAACTTGACGACAACACTGAACACGCGACAAATTGTCGCACCCCAAGCTCTGACTCGATGTTTATTGTTCTTATTTTAAACACGCTAATAACTTTTAAAAGGCTGTTAGAACACTAAAAACATAAAATAGCCACAACCACTGAAAATTTATTTTTCATCAGCATGCCGCTTAATAACCAAGGTGAATATATCAAGTCATTGAAAATTAGAACGTTCCTATTCAGCCAAAAACACTGCAATCTAAAATCGTATTTTCTGCTCTAAATACACTGTTTTTAGTGCAAGACGCTGACTTATTTTTATCATACAATCGCGGTTTAATTGGTTCTTCAAAATTGCAGTTTCCTGCTTTTTATTAAATAAATCATTCATATTTTGTCGTCAGTCTTTTTACAAGGGTTATCTATGTCACCTGAACCTAGCGTCGTGAACAATACGCTAAGCACTACCGCTATTTTGTTAGTACTTGCACTGGGTACTTTTATTTTAGGATTATCGGAATTTTCGATGATGCCGATGCTGCCATTGTTTAGCGAAACATTTGCCTCAACACCAGCACAAAGCGGTTATACCATTAGCGCCTATGCGATTGGCGTAGTGATCGGCGCACCGTTTTTTATGATCACCACAGCAAACATGCGCAAGCGTAATGCTTTGCTATTATTTGTGTCGATGATGTTTATATTTAACGGCTTAAGCGCATTTGCTAATTCGTTAGAGCAGCTTATATTATTTCGCTTTTTAAGTGGTTTACCCCACGGAGCTTATTTTGCTGTTGCCATTTTATTAGCCGCAGATATAGCACCTACCAATAAACGCGCCAGCTTTATGTCTAAAGTATTTATGGGCCTTACCATAGCAACGATTGTTGGCGTGCCTATGGTTACTTTAGTCGGTCAAAATTTTAGTTGGCGTTATTGTTTAGCGGGCACCGCAGTGCTGGCACTTGTTGCGTTAATTCTAATTGTAAAGTTCATACCAAACACAAAAAATTCAGCCCCTTCGTCGTTATTAAGCGAGTTGAGCGTACTGAAAAATAAGCTGGTTTGGTCAATTTTAGGGATCATTATTGTTGGCTTTGGCGGGGTGTTTTGCATTTATACTTATATTGCCGATACAATTTTAGTGGTCACTCACACACCAGCCTACACTATATCAATTGCAATGGTTATGTTCGGTATTGGTTGCACGCTGGGCAACTATATTTTAGGTAAGGCAGCTGATCATTCGCCCCTTAAAACCACTGGTATAGCACTTGTTGGCGCAATCGTTTTTGCTACAACTTATGTAATGGCAAGCCATAACATTTGGTTACTTTATGCGGTTATATTTTTTATTGGCTTTAGTGTCGGACTTGGCACAGTTATCCAAACTATGTTGATGGATGTATCTCCCCATGGGCACGCAATGATTGGCGCACTTGTACAATGCGCATTCAATACTGCAAATGCAATTGGTCCTTGGGTTGGCGGCTTAGCAATTGCACAAGGCGCGCAACCTAATCAAACCGGCTATGTCGCCGCAGTGTTATTTGCTGGTGGATTTATCATGTGGTTACTGAGTGCATTGCAAATGGGTAAACAAAAACCGCAACTAGTTGCCCCATAAACAGCGCTACACTCTGCGTACTTAAAGTACGCAGAGTGTAGAATTTATATCTCTTCATCTTGAAAGATATCTTCAATTTTTAATTTAAATAAACGAGCTGCTTTAAACGCTAACGGTAAACTAGGATCGAACTTGCCTTTTTCGATAGCATTCACCGTTTGCCTTGATACATCAAGTAGCTCTGCTAATTTTGCCTGAGTAAGGTCATGCTCCGCGCGCAATACTTTAAGGCGGTTTTTCATTCTTCGTCCTCAGCGCCAAGTTGTTTATTTATCACTACGACAGACACTAAATAAGTTATCCCCATAAACATCACTAAATGAGAAATCCCTTGTCGAAACGAAATTACCCCGCTCGTTTGTAATACCGAGTATGCTAAACCAAATACTAAACTCCCTCCTAAGGTAATCGCCATTGCATTTAAATGTAACCGTTGCTGCAATTCATCTAAGCCAGCTAAATGGCGTTTATTTGCCATAATCATCATAATACCTGCGCAAACATTGACCATAATTGCCACTATACTAAGTAGCGTGTTCTGCTCGCCCCACAGCAATAATGGCCCGAATGACGCAAGCGCCAAAGTTAAAACCCATGCCAGAGTCCACTTTGCTAAATAAACAGTGTTTAGTTTGTTGCGTTGTTTGAATGTTAATCCTGTTTGTTGTTTCATGCTCTCGCCTTTTTAGTCAAGTAAACTTGACTAAGTATTGTTGAGGCTCACAGAAAAGTCAAGCAGGCTTTACATAAAGTAATGTAAGATAGACATCACTTGAACTGTAACTGTTTAATAAAGCTTTTTAACGTTTAACTCAGAATATTGTATTAACTTATTGCTTGCAGTAGGATAAAACAAAGCTGTTTAAAGCAACCTCAATTTTAACAATAACAATGATGAGCCCTGCATGCGTAAATCTGTTTTCTTTGTCGGTGAATGGCAAGTAACACCTGCCACCAATAGCTTACGACGAGGTGCGCAAGTCAAACAACTTGAGCCCAAAGCGATGGATGTTTTATTGTTATTATGCGAAAAACAAGGAGAATTAGTTAGCAGTGACGAGATCATTAACCATTGTTGGCGCACTGTTGCGGTGGGCGATAATCCATTGCACAAAGTTATCACGCAATTACGTAAAGCATTTGACGACAAAGCCAGTGATCCGCAATACATAGAGACAATCCGCAAGCGCGGCTACCGCGTTATCGCCAAAATAGAGCTGCCTCTCGATGAAGAACAAAAAGCCAGCCATATAAAATGGCAAGGCAGCTCACCCTTTGTTGGCTTAAGCGCGTTTACTCCCAATGAAGCCGATGTTTTTTTTGGCCGCAGCAAGCAAATAAACACACTATTACAACGGGTATCGGCACAAATAAGTTTTGGCCGTGCTTTTAGCTTATTGCTCGGCTCTAGTGGCTCAGGTAAATCATCTTTAGTCAATGCAGGTATATTACCGGCATTAATGAGTGAATCAGGCTTTGATGGCTTTCGGGTTGAGTCATACTGCCAACTTGATTTTGCTGATATAACTAAAGATCGGTTATTTCTCGATTTAGCCTCTACCCTACTTGATTTAGAAATCAACGACGCCCCGGTGCTTAGTGATATGAGTGCCGACACCTTGAGCGAGTTATTACAAAACGCGCCCGAGCAAGTTATTGAGGGTTGCCAAATGGCTGTAAAGCAAAGCCAAACAGCCCATATAAAACCGTATTTATTTTTATTTATCGACCGCCTTGAAGTATTACTGTCGTCGCCAGTATTTAGCGAGCAAGAGCGCAGCCAGTTTTTAACAATTATAGAGTTACTGGCCACCAGTAACTGCATGATTATATTTAGCGCCTGTCGAAATGACTTTTATCCGCAAGTGGTTAATCAACCTAGCTTAATGGCAGGCAAAGCCAATGGCGCCCATTTTGACTTACTGCCGCCAACTCGCGCTGAATTAAAACAGATGATCCGCCTGCCAGCTTTAGCCGCAGGGCTTAGTTGGCAGCTTGACCCTGAGCACCAAACACCACTGGATGAAATGCTCTGTAACGACACCGCCAATAACCCCGATGCCCTGCCAATGCTGCAATACACTTTGCAACAACTGTACTTACAGCGCAGCGAAAACGATGAGCTATTAGTCTCTGAATATCAAGCATTGGGCGGTATTGAAGGCGCGATTGGCCAAAAAGCTGAGCACGTTTTTACACAACTGCCCAAGCAACAACAATCCCAGCTGAGCTTGGTATTATCAAAACTAATTACCCTGCACGCCGATGGCGAAACCCTCACCAGCCGCGCAGCCCGTTGGGATGAACTCACCACCCCGGCACAAACACAACTTGCACAAGCGATGGTCGATAGCCGCTTATTTGTATCGCACCTTAAAAACGAGCAAGCCTGTTTTAGTTTGGCACACGAAGCGCTACTACGTCAGTGGCAACGTGCCATAGACTGGATAAACCAACACCAACAAAGCTTAGCCATTAAAAGTCGCTTGCAAATCGCCACCGAGCGCTGGTTAAACGAGCAAAAACATGCCGACTTTTTATTAGCGCAGGGCAAGCCATTACAAGAAGCACAAAGCCTGATAAATAACGTTATGTTTAGCCTCAGCGCTGCTGAACTAAGTTTAATTAAAGCATCAAACCGCAGGGCAAAACGTAAAAAAAGAGTGTTACAAGCCACCGCGGTTGCCCTTATTTTACTCAGTTTTATAGCCACCTTTATGAGCGTACGCAGCTACCACGCCGAGCAAGTCGCGCAGCAAAAACGCTTAGAAGCCGAAAGCCTACTTGGCTTTATGGTGGGTGAATTTGCCGATAAACTGCGTAGCGTTAAACGTATGGATTTGCTCGATGGTATTAGCAATAAAGCGCTGGAGTACTTTACCAATCAAGCAGAAGAGCCCAGCTCTCTTTTTAGTTTTAACGACCAAAAAAAAGAATTTAACAACCGCTTTCAATATGCACAAACCCTTGAGGCAATGGGCGACGTAGCCTATTCCCGCGGCAAAACCAGTGAGGCCTATACCGCGTTTGAAAACGCCCGCACTCGCCTTGAAGCACTCTTAAAAATACAACCAGATAATTTAGAACTATTAACGCTTGCGGGCGCAAATGCTTTTTGGTTAGGCCAGCTTCATTATGATAAAAGTGATTACGCTGCCACAGAGCCAATGTTTAAAAAATACCACGCTTATAGTGAAACAATGTATTCATTAGCACCCAATGACTTTAACTCCATTATGGAGCTATCGTATTCACATAACTCATTAGGCTCCCTGTATTTAAATCAATTTAACTACCAAGCCGCAAAGCAAAATTTTACACAGTCGCTAGCTCTAAAAAATAAAGCCCTTGAACTGAAACCCAACAATAAAAATTTGCTACGCGATAGGGCCGATACTCTTAGTTGGCTTGCCAGTACAGAGGAAAAATTAGGAAACTTTAATGATACGCTTACTATGTTTAATAGTGCAGCGAACGAACTAAGTACCATGCTGAGTAAGTACCCTAATGACGCTAGTTTATATAAGGGGCTTGCGTCAAATTACATACAACAAAGTTATTTGTTAAGTTACTTTACTGACAAAAGCGCAGCTTATAAAAAAGCCGAGCAAGCAACAAACACGATTAACCTTGCTCGTTTACAAGACCCAGAAAACAACCAATTTCAACGTTCCTATTTTCGCTTTTTAGCTTTGCAATTAGCGTTATCTGATGACAAAAAAATCAATAGTAAAATAGACGAAATACTGAGTTTTATAGCTCAAGAGAAGTTTAACAATACAGTAATAATTAATACCCAAATAAGCTTGATTGAGTATTTTTTACAACGAGGCTTTTACGAAAAAGCTAAAACACTGTTAATAGCACTTGAACAAAGTGACGATTATAAAGAGCAAGTAAATCGACTTAATGAAAATGATTCGGGGTCAATTTTCGCAATAGTAAATTTAATTAATGCTAAACTAACCTCAAATAAAGAAGAAAGAAAAATATATTGCCAAAATGCACTCATTGCTTTGGGAGATAAAAAAAATAAAAGCATATATCATACCTTCCCTCTTATTCAAGCGCATATTTGCTTAAATAAAGAAGCCGAGATTACAGAATTAAAAAACAGCCTAATTAATTTGGGCATCAGTAACTTTGAACTATAACAATCGAAAAGGAAAAAACATGCTTCCAACTTTAACGCCATATATATTTAACGTAGACATTACTATAAACGATAATGACGAAGCCATAATAACTTACTATGAAAATGACAAAGTAGTGAGCGGTGGTGGCAGCGTTGTAGATGCCAACTCAATTGGCCTTTATATTATTAAAAATCATCCTAGCAATGAAGGCATCACGTTTTTTGATGTAGAGTTCTCTGAAGTTGAAGGCTTTGAAGAGTCTTGCGCTAAAGAAGACTTTGCAGGCGCATTAATAAAAGGGGGGAGAGCCATTTGTGTTTATGATTCAAATGAAAATACTGGCCGTACTTGCATGCGTTTTGTAGTAGAACGTGACGGTAAAACTTATAAAAGCCCAGACCCGCAAGTAGAAAACGATAGAAAACCTAACTAAAACAAGCTAATAATGCCTGAATACTTTGCACAGGTTAGTTAAAACCTGTGCAAATTTAAAAACAAAACAATAAAAATCAACATGTTAAAACCAGAAGATTACCAGAAGGTTTATTTGCACTTTTTTAAGTAAATTTATAGACACCAAAAACGTATAGCAAAGCGTAGGGATCAAACGTGTCTAAGCAAACAAATACTAACAACCATACACTTAATGCAAATAAGCAATCAGCTGCTATTGGCAAAACCCTTTCTGCCTGTCTTTCTCACTTACAGTTTGGTGCCTTGATTGAACTGTTTAATGGTACCGCCGAAGGCATTTTTGTTATCGATGAGCAAGGCACGTTTGAGTTTGTTAACCCGATGGCGGCGCAGCTTTTAGGTGACTCTCAGCAGTCGCTGATTGGGCAAAGCTTGCTACAATTTTTACACGAAACTGATCGTGATAAATACATGTATACGTTACTAAACTGGTTAGATATAAAAGATACTCGCCTTAACTTTGGTCCTAATGAAGTAAAAATAAATAAAGCGGATGGCAATATAATTGAGGCCGACTTATCTATTTCTAATATGCCTTCAAGCATTGCGTCAGCGCAAAAACTTTATGTATGCATATTACATGATTTAAGTATTCACAAAGCAATATATAATAAATTAAAAGTACAAGCATCAACAGATCATTTAACTGGGCTTGCTAATCGCTTCACGCTAGATGAATCATTAAAACAATACTGGCAAGAAAGTATTCAAAGCCACCAGCCATTAACTAGTATATTAATTGATGTCGATCATTTTAAGAGGTTCAACGATACCTACGGCCATATTAAAGGCGATAAGTGCTTACAAAAAATAGCCAAGGTTATTTTGCAATGTATACCATCAAGAGATTGTTTAGCCGCTCGCTATGGCGGTGAAGAATTTGCTGTTATTCTGCCACGTTGCAACCGTGATAGTGCCGCCGTTGTTGCCAGACATATTCAACAACAAATTAATGCGATGTCATTTACTGATATTGGCCTACCGCCAGAAGTTAAAGTAAGTGTGAGCCAAGGTATTGCCTGCGAATTTGATAACCAATACCGCACCTGCGAAGCGCTAATATGTGCCGCTGATACGGCTTTATATAGAGCAAAATCTGACGGCAGAAATAAAATTAGTATTAGTGCTTAATACGCTATAACGGTAAATAATTTGTCTATCAGTTACAGCTCGCTATTACTTTTTGCAGATAGAACTGCAACTTGTAAATAAAACACACTAACAGTTACATAAGACGCAAAATATTAACAATTAAGGTACATTGCTACTATGGTATTCTGATCTATTCTTTGTTGAGTAAACATTTTATTAGTAAAATGTTGTTGGTTAAAATCAACATACTCAAGGGATTACTATATGGCTAACTTAAAAAAACTGCCCCTACATTTAGCAATATGCAGTACATTTGCTTTTCAAGTAAGTGCCATTGCAGCAGAGCAACCAACTAGCGAAAACGAAGTAAAAGATATTGAAGTTATTTCGGTCACCGGCACACGTCGTAGTTTACGCAGCCTGTCGGAAAGTACAGTTCCTGTAGACTTGCTAACCAGTCGTGATCTAGCAACCACAGGCCAACTAGAAATAAGCCAAGTGCTTGCAGCCCAATTACCTAGCTTTAACTACCCAAGTGCAACCCTCGCTGATGGTACTGACCATGCAAAACCTGCAGTATTAAGAGGCCTAGCTCCCGATCACACCTTAGTACTTGTCAATGGTAAACGCCGTCATTCTGGTGCTTTATTAAACTTAGGCGGCACCGTTGGCCGCGGCTCTACTGCCGTTGATTTAAATAATATTCCAACCTCTGCAATTAAACGTGTTGAAGTACTGCGTGATGGTGCAGCTGCGCAATATGGCTCAGATGCCATTGCTGGTGTGATTAATATTGTACTCAAAGATGCCGATGAAGGCGGTAGTGTAAGCTACACCTATGGTGAGTACGACACACAAATGGCGGGCTCTCCTCAGTTACTCAGCACCAGTGCTGATGCGCAAGGTAATTTAAGCTTTGCCAAAGGCGAAGACCGTAAAGTAAACGATGGTATTACCCGAACTGCAAGTGCCAATGCGGGCTTTTCGCTTAGCGAGAATGGCTTTATCAATATCTCAATTGAAACCCGTAACAACGAGCCAACTAACCGCTCAGGTATTGATGAGCGAGAACAATATAATCGTGATGAAAACGGCGCGCTTGATCCAAAAGAGCTGACGTTTGACCGTTATAATCACCGCTTTGGTAAAGCCGATGTTGAAGATATCGCGCTATTTTATAATCTTGGCTACGACTTTAGTGATGACTTATCACTTTACTCTTTTGCCAGTTATTCAAATCGTAAAGGTAACTCAGGCGGTTTCTATCGTCGTGCCAAAGACAACCGTAATTTGCCAAGCGTTTATCCAGATGGGTTTTTACCAAACATTGACACTGATGTTGACGACTATTCGTTTGCTATCGGTTTAAATGGGGTTAGTAATGATTGGACATGGGATATCAGCACTAATTATGGTCGCAATGATTTTGCCTTAGGTGTTAGCAATAGCATCAATACCTCTATGGGTGCTAACAGTCCGACAGAGTTTGATAATGGCGCATTAGTGTATGAACAATTCCTTGTTAACATGGATGCCAGCAATAGCTTTGACTTAGGCTTACCTGATGACGTGTTTGTTACCATTGGTACTGAATATCGCCATGAAAACTACCAAATCAAAGCCGGTGAACAAGCTTCGTATTTAACGGTACTTGATGCACAAGGCGTACCTGTTGCCGCCGGTGGTGCACAAGTTTTATCAGGTTTTTCACCGGATAGTGCAACTGATAAAAGCCGCCATAACATTGCTCTATTTGCTGAATTTGATACCTACCTCACTGAAAATTGGAATGCTGTGCTAGCAGGTCGATTTGAAGACTATAGTGACTTTGGCAGTACTTTTACAGCGAAACTTGCCAGCCGCTATAGCATTACTCCTTCATTATCGTTACGTGGTGCTATCAGTAGTGGTTTTAGAGCACCGTCTCTTGCACAAACGTCTTATAAATCAGTCAGCACTGTATTTGAAAATGGCGTACCTAGAGAAGTCGGATTATTTCCAAGTAGTGAGCCTGCTGCCAAAGCGCTTGGCGCAAAAGATTTAGACGCTGAAGAGTCTGTCAATATGACCGCTGGTTTTATCTTCACAGAAGGTAATTTTAGCTTCACGCTTGATGCTTATCGTATCGATATTGATGATCGCATTGTGCTTTCTGAAAACTTAGAAGGCCCTGCTGTTGAAGCTATTTTACAACAAGCCGCTGAGCTTAATACCCAAAGTGTGCGCTACTTTACCAATGCTATCGATTCGCGTACTCAAGGGGTAGATATTGTTGCCACCTATTTACTTGGTTTAGCTGACTATGGTGACTTACGCTTAAGTGCCGCTGTAAACTTTAACGATACAGAAGTTACTCATGTGAAAGACAATCCACCGGAACTGGAAGCGTTAGGTGATGAATATCAATACTTTGCACGACGTGAAATTTCTCGATTCGAAAAAGGCACACCAGCAGATAAATGGAACCTGTCTGCAACATGGGATTATGAAAATATTCAAACCACGCTTCGTGCAACACGCTATGGTGAAGTAGTTGATACCTCAAGTAGTGCTGAGGGTGATGAGCTTCTAAAAGCAAAGTGGCTCACCGATATTGAAGTGGCATATCGTCCAACTGAGCAATGGAAACTTGCTTTAGGTGCTAATAATCTATTTGATCAGTACCCGCAAGATACGGTAAGTAATATTGGTTATAGTGATTTTAACCAAATTTTCACTTACAGCGGGTTCACGCCATATAGTTTAGATGGCCGCTTTGTTTATGCGAATGTAGCGTTTAGCTTTTAATTAAACAAATAACTACGGCCCATATAAATATGGGCCGTCTTATCGAGGGTGCATAGTTACAATCGCTACAAAGTTAAGGCTTTAGCTAATTGTTCATAGACTATTTTATGGTTACGATTTAAGTCACTCACTTTAACCGCTTTAAACCACTTAATGGCCTGCTGATTATCTTTTGCTTGCCAGCATATTTCTGCCAGCCTTAATGTATGCGAAGCTTTGGTAATATCATCGCTGCCATCGACCATATAACTTAACGAGTCAACATAATACTTAATGGCAAGGTCATACTGTCCGAGCAATTGATATGTACGCGCTAAATTCCCTTGTGCAACAATAATTTTGCCTTGATGCTGAGTTGGAAGTATCCAATCGAGTGCTTTTTTTCTACTATCTCTGGCATTTTCTAAATCGCCAAAAGCATGATAAATATTTGCTTTATTGGAATGTAATTCAAAATTAAAAATTGGGTCTTTACTCTTGCCAAACTTTCGTTCGGTTTTGAGTAGCATTTGAAAAGCGGATTCTTTATTACCAAAAACATACTGCAAATTGGCTAACTCAAGCATTCGCATTGGATCTGCAAACGCGTCGTACATCAACTGTATATCTGTAAGAGCCTTATTAGCATAGATTTCTGCAAGCTCATCATCCTCAGAGTAACGTAAGGCTTTGGCATAATAAAAGTAAACTTGGACTTTAAATACTTCAGGTAGATCATCTCGTTCTGCGAATGGCTCAACAATGATTTTTAAGGTTTCATAATCACTTTTATCGTAATAATAATCAAATAAGTAAGACTTGGCTTTGTACCACCGAGAAGAATCTAGCTCTGATTTCTCTATACGTTCATTAATATAAACTAAGCAGTCTTTCTCTGGCTGCTGTAAGCAGAATTGTTCGTGATCACTAAAGTGTTCAGACGCATTAGCTAGCGTAGAGAAAATAAAGATAAAAATAGCGACTATGAAGTGATTTTTTATCATAAAGTTTAAGTAAACGCTTAATGCTGTAAAGGATATACATAGATTAAAACATATTTGCATAAAATTATTAACAAATATTATACAAAAACAGATCGTTACGTACTAAGAGTGGGGATAATAAACTGGCTTAGGCAATTACAAAAATATTTTATAATTGCCTAAGCATTTGAAAGGTATATATACCTTTACTGATGGCGCTGAATAACTGGTCGCACAGCAGTATTTTTGTATGCTAAATTAAGCTGCTTTTTTCAGCGCTTTTTTAAGCTTACCTATTTTGGCTTTTTGTTTTGCGACTTTATCTTTACGAGCGCTGATTTCTTTTTTAATCGATTTTACTTCTTTACTGATTGCTTTAGCTGGTTTCTTTGACATTGAGTATTTCCTTTTTAATTATGTAGCTCGCTACTGCGAGAGTTGTACTTTATGATAAAAAAGAACCAGATGATACGCGCCAACCAGTTCTTCACTAAAGATTCACACAACAGAAATAAAACTGAAATTAATCAAATACCTGTAAAAGTTATCATACTTCGTACACTAAAATACTAAAGAAGTAATAAACTACCTAACCCTAAGAAAGTGACAAAGCCAACAATATCGGTCACCGTTGTCAAGATTACTGAACCTGACAGTGCCGGGTCGATTTTCATTTTATCTAAAATAGAAGGGATCACCACGCCAGACAAAGAGGCTGCAATTAAATTAAGCAAAATAGCCACTGTAATAGTGATACTGAGCATCACATCACTAAACCAGAAATAAGTAAGCACACCAATTACCATAGCCCACACACAGCCATTTACAGCCCCTACCCTAAGCTCTTTTTTAAGTAACGCCTTACGGTTTGAGTCGGTTACCTGACCAAGCGCTAAACCGCGCACGATTACGGTAAGTGTTTGACTACCGGCAATACCGCCCATTGATGCAACTACCGGCATTAATACTGCCAATGCAACTACTTGCTCAATGGTTGCGCCAAATAAGCCAATAAACCAGGATGCTAAAAATGCGGTTGCTAAATTAATGCCTAACCAAATACCACGGTTTTTCGCACTTTTTCGTACGCTGGCAAATAGATCTTCGTCTTCGCGTAAACCACCCGCTTTTGCCGCTGCTTCATCGGTGACCTCTTGGCGTAATTCATAAGCTGAGGTAACTTTTAATCGCCCCAGTAACTTGTTATCGACATTGACAACGGGCATTGCCACTTTTTCACTGTGGATCACCACTTCCGCGGCTTCGTATAGGTCATCGTCAGCATGCAGTGAGGTGATATCGTGATCAGCAAAACTTAATAAGGTATCTGAATCCTTAGCTTTAAATAACGTGTTAACCGATACCTCACCAATTAGCGTGCCTTTGCGGCTTACTAAATAAATAACCTCGGTATATTGCGGTAAGCCTTTTTGCAGGATTTTTCGTGCGCCACCGACCGTAAGTTTGTCTGAAACCTTAAGTGAATCAAAATCAAGCCAGTGACCAAGTTGCTCTGGCAGATACTGCTGCGCTAATTCATATTGCTTGGTTTGTACTTCATCAAGTTGACGGCGAGCGTATTCAACAAAGCGCTCAGGGATCACTTCTTCAAGTTCAAGTAACTCAGCAACGCTTACTTCATCAAGTAATTTAAAACCGGCATCTTCATCGAGTGTTTGTAATAACCAACGACAGCTATCGGCGCCTAAATTAATGAATATTTCGTGCTGGGTGTCTTCATCTAATAATTGCCAAATATCAATACGCTGATCTTTTGGCAAGGCTTCAAATAATAACGATAAATGTTCTGTCGAGAGTATTTCTTTGGCGTCAGCTAACAGCTTATTTTTACGTTCTGTGGTATCACATTGTAAAAGCTCGTCAATAAGCTGTGGGAGTTGATCAATCGGGTATTCAATCATGTTGAAGCCTTTGAATTTAACTACTTTGTGTTTAGTTTACCTCAGCTTGAAAAAATAGTTTGAGAAATTTTGCATCGTATTTCGTATTCCCCACAGCCTAATTAGCTGTGGGGAAAGTTGTTTATTTAAACCAGCCTTGCAAGCGTTCCATCAACAAGTAATTCACTGGCACCAACAACAAGGTGATAAAGGTTGCAAAAATAATCCCAAAGCCAAGGCTCACCGCCATCGGGATCAAAAATTGCGCTTGTGTCGCCTTCTCAAACAGCAGCGGCATTAAGCCTATAAAGGTGGTTAAGCTGGTTAGCATTACAGGGCGAAAACGTGATGCGCCCGCCATTTTTACCGCCTCCAGTAAATCACCACCTTCACTGCGTTTTTTATTTATAAAATCAACCAATACCAGTGAATCATTCACCACTACGCCAATCAGCGCTAGCATGCCGAGTAAGCTCATAATGGTCAGTTCCATGCCCATGATCCAATGTCCAATAACTGCGCCTATCATGCCAAATGGGATCACACTCATAACGATTAATGGCTGCAAGTAAGATTTAAATGGAATTGCTAATAAGCCATAAATAATGAAAAACACAAAGACCAATGCCCACGCGAGTGAACCAAATGATTCCCGCTGCTCTTTAGCTTCACCCTCAAGTGAGTGGCTTACTCCTGGGTATTGCTGTACAAGTTCATCTAAATACTCTTTTAAATCAGCTTGTAGCACCGTCATATTGGTGTTTTGTTTTTCAATATCAGCAGTCACATTTAAAGTACGGTAGCGATCAATGCGATTAATCGACGAAGGGCTTTGTCCCGGCACCAGCTTAGCTACATGCGATAAAGGCACTGTGCCGCCATCGGGTAGATTAATTAAAATATCTTTTAGATCCGCCACTGAGCGGCGTTCTTCAATTGGTAAACGCACCATTACTCGCACATCATCGCGACCACGTTGAATGCGCTGTGCTTGTGCACCAAAAAATGAATTACGCACTTGTTGCGATACATCAACACGATTCAACCCCAGTGCTAGGCCTTGCTCTGTTAGCTCTATTTGTAGCTCTTCTTTGCCATCGGACATACTATCAGCAATATCAAATACCGTTGGGTATGTCGCTAACCGCGCTTTGACATGATCAGCCACTTCTTGCAATGTGGTGAGTGAGGTTGCACTCAGTTGTACGTCAATCGGATCTGAACTGCGGCCAATTTCGGCTCTAAAGGTTAAGCTCTCTGCACCCGGTATTATACCAATTAAATCGCGCCATTCACTGGCAAGCTCGCGCGAGCCAATATCAGAGTCGCGGCTTTCAGCGGGTGTTATTTCAAAACGAACACTGCCGGAATTAGACGCACCACCGCGCCCGCCTGTGGTGGCGAGTATATTTAAAATAACACTTTCACCTGTATCTTCATCGCGGTACTTATCTTGTAATTGGCGTGCTTTATCCGACATATCAATGACATATTTATTAGTCACTTCAAACGGTGTGCCCGTTGGCAAGGTTAAGTTAACTCGAACCGTTTCACTTGGAATACGTGGGAAGAAAATAAACTTAGTCCAACCACTGGTGATCATGGTTAAAATGATCAAGAAAATACCAACAAACAAGCTCACCGTTGCTAGTTTATGCCGTAAAGCGAGGTTTAAAATGGGCTGATAGTATTTTAAGATTGCATGCTCAAAACCATCAGCAAAACGTTGTTGGAACTTATCAAATTTTGAGGGCTCGCCTTTTTGATGACGTAATTTGATGTACTTTAAATGCGCTGGTAACACGAACTTAGACTCAATTAACGAGAATAATAGCACGGGGATCACCACCACTGGAATTTGCGCAAATAACGCGCCACGGCCACCTTCAATAAACGCCAAAGGTAAAAAGGCCGCGACTGTGGTTAAAACCCCAAACGTTACCGGCGTTGCCACTTCTTGGGTACCACGAATAGCCGCTTGTTCACCTGATTCAGCCGTTTTTAAATGAGTATAAACATTTTCACCAGTAACAATGGCATCATCAACAACAATTCCCAGTACTAAAATAAAACCAAATAAGCTCATAATGTTCAGTGTTACACCAAACAATGGCATCGCTAAAAAAGCCCCCATAAACGATACTGGAATACCAATGAACACCCAGAATGCGATGGCCGGTCGTAAAAATAACGTCAGTAAAGCCAACACTAAAATGCCGCCTTGTAAGGCATTAGTGGTAAGCGTGGCAATACGACTTTTAACCAGTTCTGAATCATCATCCCAGTAACTCAGCTCAAACCCCATCGGCAGATTTGTTTGCTGGTTTTCAATGAATTCTTTAACCTCATCCGCCACGGTAATAGCACTTTGCGGGCCGATTCGGTACACATCAATAAACGCGGCTTGTTTACCATTAAAGCGGGTGCGCACTGGGGTTTCTTCAAAGTCATCGCTAATTTTAGCAATATCTCCAAGGCGAATTATGGTGCCATCGCTTTGGTGTTTTACTACAACTTGGGCAAATTCGTCTTTACGGTAAGCTTGGCCTTTAGAGCGAATGAGTACGTCGCCGCCTTCGGTTTTTAAATTCCCCGCAGAAATGTCTGAGCTCGAATTGCTAATGGCCCGTGAAATATCACTTAAACTTAAACTATATTGGCGTAATGTATCTTGACTGACTTCAATGGCTAACTCGTAATCGCGCACGCCACTTAGTTCAACCTGCGTCACGCTCGGTAAACGTAGTAATTGATCTCGTACTTGCTCGGCGTATTCGCGGGTTTCTTTTTCGCCGTAATCGCTGGCAACGGTGACTGCAATGACTTCGCGCTTGCGCTCTGCAAGAGCTACAACGGGCTTTTCGGCATCAACAGGAAAGGTATTGATCGCATCAACCCGGCTTTTTATATCGGCTAATAACTCCCGCGGATCATAACCGCTTTCAACTTCGATGCTAACCGAGGCAGAGCCTTCTGAGGAGCGACTTGAGATCTGCTTGATCCCTTCTAAATCTTGCACTGACTCTTCAATTCGAATCGTCACCCCTTGCTCTACATCTTCTGGCGTTGAGCCACGTAATGATACGCTAACGCTAATGCGATCGGTTTCAAATGAAGGAAATACTTCAAGCGGTATTTGCGTAGTTAAACTAAATAGACCCGCAAATACAATGCTGATCAGCAATAAATTAGCTGCAACATGATTTTTGGTAAACCAAGCTATCATGGTTTATCTCCTTGCGATCTTGCTGCGCGGCGTTTTTCAACTAACTGCTCAACAGTAATACCCTGTTTCTTAGCCATCTCTTCTAGCTGCTCACGACTTGGGCGCTGTTTTTTCACAGGTTCTGTCGAGGTTGCGGGTTCACCCATTACTTTAACTCGCGTACCCGAGCTCACCTGACCAAGCGGTGTGAGTACCAACTGTTCACCAGCCGTTAAACCACTGGCAATAATTCCTTGCGTGGCGTTTTGCCATGCTAAGCTAATCTCTTTACGCTTAAGTACGCCTTGCTCAACAACATACACATAGCTGCCTTGATAAATGGTGCTGTTAGGAATAACCAATACATCGTTTACCTGTTTACCGCTGATCTGCGCTTTAATATATTGCCCTATCTTAATTGGGTATTGGTTTTGCGCTGTTGCTTTGTATGGATCATTAATTTGTGCCACCACGTACAGTTGTTGGGCGCTTTCATCAATAGCTCCTTCGGTACGCGAAATTTGCCCAAGCCAACTTTGCTTGCCGACTAAGTCTGAAGTGAAATGCACCGCTGATCCAAGTGCATTTTTTTGCCCATCACGATATTGCTCTGGTAAGTTTATAAATGGCAAATCTTTATTTTTGATTGGCAGACGAATTTCCACACTATCAATGGCATAAATCGTTGCAAGCTGAGTATTATTAGACACCACTTGGCCTAGATCAACACTGCGACTGAGTACACGACCGGCATAAGGAGCTGTAATTTTAGTACGCTCTAAATCAAGTTCAGCTTTTTCAAGTTGCGCTTGAGCTGACAACACTTGTGCTTGCGCTGCGGCTAATTGTGGTTCGCGCAACACTAAGTTACTCGCTTGTGCACCATTACCTAAACGCTGCCAGTCAACCAAAGCTTGACGTCCACGCGCTTGCTCTTCTTGTAAGCCCTGTTGCGCAGTTAATAAGTTTGCTTGTGCGGCTTTTACTTCAGCGCGGTGATCCCTATCATCAAGTTGCAGTAACACATCCCCTTTTTCAAAAAAGCCCCCTTCGCGAAACTGCTCACTAACCGCAATGATTTGCCCCGATGCTTGAGCAACTAAGCCACTTTGCGTACGTGGTTTTACGGTGCCAAAACTATCAATCATCACTTGGTATGATTGCGGTGTTAGTAACTGCACTGCCACACTAATTTGTGCTTTAGGTGGCGCTGCAAAACGATTAGCTTGCGGCGGGTTACCTTGAATGAACATAACGATTGCTGCGGTTGCTGCAATCACTACGGCTGGGATCAATATTTTTCTGGTTTTTAAGTTCATAGTTATTGCTCTGTTGATGCGTTGGTTGGCTGTGAAAAATCGCCACCAAGGGCAATATGAAGATTTATACGGTTAATAATAAGTTGGTTTTTAATTTCGATGACTGAGCTTTGTGCATCAAAAGAGCGGTCTTGTGCATCTAATACGGTGGTGTAAGTGACTAAACCACTTTGATATTGCTCAAATGATAATTGCTCTGCTGCAATAGCATTTTCTTGCGCTTTAAGCGTAGCCTGGTAGCGCTGTTGTAATGACTGCTCTTGCGAAATAGCTTGTTCAACATCATTAAATGCATCATACAAACTCGCTAAATAATTTTGCTCTTGGCTTAGCACTGCTAACCGCGCAGCTTCCTCGTTTGCTTTTAGTCTACCTGCATCAAACAGCGGCATAGAAATGCTACCAACCAACGACCATGCCAGGCTCGACGGAGAAAACAAGTCGCTTACTCGGTCTGTGCTATCACCTAACGTTGCTGATAAATCTAAGCTGGGAAAACGTTGTTTATGGGCATAGGCCAAATTAGCATCGGTACTTAACAGTTGATACCAACTGGCCATTAAACTTGGTTTACGGGTGATCAATTCTGACGGTAAACCTAATGGAATAGGTTTATCTAATAATGGTAGCTCGGCCTCGACAGTTAAGGCGCCTTTTGGATAATCTCCAGTTAGCCGTTCAAGTGTTCGAATAGCTTGATTTAATGTCGCTTTTTGCCCGGCAATTCGCGAGCGTTCAGTATTTAGTTCATTACGCGTTAAATACACATCTAACGCATCATTTAAACCTTGGCGATAACCCGATTCAATAATTGCCAAATTTTGCTCAGCGTTTTTTTCACGCTGTTGATACAGTGCCAATAGCTTTTGCGCACTGATGACATTAAACCAGCCGCTGACTACATCGCCTACTAAGCGCTGCTTACTTTGCTCAAAATTGGCTTGCTCTGCTAAAAATTCAAGGTTAGCTTGACGCTGCGCATCAGATAGCTTGCCCCATAGATCAATTTCGTAGCTGAGGGTTAAATTTGCCGAACTGGCATTATTGTAGCTAACAGGGCGATTATCTTTGCTGCGATTCGTCCGCGAAGATAAATCCAAGCTCGGCCACAACGCGGCGCCTGTGGCAATTAGCTGCTGCTGTTTAATAGCAACATCATAACCGGACTGCAAAATTTGCTGGTTATTTGCTAATGCCTGTTCAACTAGAAAAAAAACTTGTGGGTTTTCTAGCTGCTGCAGCCAATTATCTTCAACCTTTAATGCAGACGTAGTCGCTTGTTGCCAAAGCTCTGGGGTATTTGCGATATCTTGCGCACGTTCAGTAGGATTGAGCTGATTGCTGCATGCACTGAGCAGCAACACACTCACCGCCACTAAACTCGGCTTAAGTTGCCAAATCATATAAAAACCTGAATTACTGCTATTTATGAGTGTAATTCAAGCACCAGTGCAGCAATAGCTCAACTGACTTTACATAACATTACACATGCTTAAAGGAAACAGCGGTGAAGCGCAGGTTTTGTGGGATTAAAGGTGAAAGGTGAATTAGAAAACTCAACCGAGTACTTGGCAAACTTTACTTGTGCTAATTTTCTCTAAAAAAAAAGCCCCGCATTTTCATGCAGGGCTTTAATATAAATGGTGCACTGAGGCGGCAAAAAATTGTCTGGAACAATTTTTAACGTCCGAAGGATGGCCCGTAGGGCAAAATACAGGGAAGCATTTTGTAATCGAACGTAGTTCGAGGCCGCTTATGTTTTAACTTAAATAAAAACAAAAAAGCCCCGCATTTTCATGCAGGGCTTTAGTATAAATGGTGCCTCGACGCGGAATCGAACCACGGACACGAGGATTTTCAATCCTCTGCTCTACCGACTGAGCTATCGAGGCACATCAACTGTGCTGATTTATTGTTAACCTAACAATAAATCTAAATAAATGGTGCCGACTAACCGAGTCGAACGGTTGACCTACTGATTACAAGTCAGTTGCTCTACCAGCTGAGCTAAGTCGGCACACTAAACTGTGTGCTAAGGCACGTTTCAATTTTAAAGATTGATAACTTTTAATAAATGGTGCCTCGACGCGGAATCGAACCACGGACACGAGGATTTTCAATCCTCTGCTCTACCGACTGAGCTATCGAGGCACTTAAACAGTGCTAATTAAATGTTTAAAACATTTAATTTAAATAAATGGTGCCGACTAACCGAGTCGAACGGTTGACCTACTGATTACAAGTCAGTTGCTCTACCAGCTGAGCTAAGTCGGCACACTAAACTGTGTGCTAAGGCACGCATAATGGTGTTTTAATCATTTTATTTAAACACCATTATTTAAATAATGGTGCCCAGAGGCGGAATCGAACCACCGACACGAGGATTTTCAATCCTCTGCTCTACCGACTGAGCTATCTGGGCAATTTCAGTATTAATAAAAATCACAAAGGATTTTCAATGCAATTCCCACTTAGCTCTACTGACTGAGCTATCAGGGCAATTTCAGTATTAATAAAAAATCACAAAGGATTTTAAATATAATTCCCACTTAGCTCTACTGACTGAGCTATCTGGGCAATTTCAGTATTAATAAAAAATCACAAAGGATTTTAAATATAATTCCCACTTAGCTCTACTGACTGAGCTATCTGGGCAATTTCAGTATTAATAAAAATCACAAAGGATTTTAAATATAATTCCCACTTAGCTCTACTGACTGAGCTATCTGGGCAATTTCAGTATTAATAAAAATCACAAAGGATTTTCAATTCAATTCCCACTTAGCTCTACTGACTGAGCTATCTGCGTGTGCGGCGTATTAAACTGGTTTTGCCCTTTCAAGTCAACTTTTTTTTTATTCTTCATAACTGTTTGCACAGTTTTTCAACAAAGCGACTAATAAATGTAAAGTACGCTGTTTTTTACAGCAATAACTCTTTAATTTATGTATTGGATAGGTATTTTAACTGCTTTGTGTACAACAGTCCTAAAAACGTAGTGAATTATTTCTGGTAAATGATAGGATTGATTTCCAGTACACAAGCGACTGTTTAGATTGCGGTTGATAATAGATAAGTTGGATAATAAATGCTGAGTAAATTTTCTTCTCCTGTAAAAGGACTATTACCTCTTTTTATACTAATAAACTTAGCCGTAACAGCACTCGCTGTGGTTGCTTATTCTTTTTACCCTAGCCACACTGAAGACTCAAAAGCACCACCAAGCTCACTAAGTTTAATGACATTAGCTGAGCAATTAGACACTCCTTTAGTAAATGCATTAACTCGAACAGGACAAGATAATGCCACACAACTACTAAATTTAAGTGCTGCGCTTAATAATCAATTTGATTACTACTTATATAGATATACACCTACTGCACAAACACAATTGGTTTTTGCTAGTAATAAACCGGCAATTGCACCGCTAAAACTTGATCAATATTCAGTTGAGCAAGGTATTATTCACTATCAATTAAATTTAAATGATCAACCCGTTGGTGAATTGATCATTAAACAAAAAATAGCTGTAACCCCTCTACTGCCAAATTATTCCATCGGACTTGCATTGGCTATTGCAGGAATTGCTGGAGTAAGTTTATTTTTACTGGCGCTGTTTTTTAACGTTTATCTTAATACGCGGATCCGCAAAAGTAGTGACACTCTTGCGCATAAATTAGAGAGCATCACTAAATCTGGTAGTTACAATACACATATCGACGAACAATTAGATATTGGCCTTGGCGTTGTAGCTAAAAATATCAATCAATTATTACAGCAAGTACAAGATGCCATCAATAGTAATGACATAGCCCAAAAAGATTTGCATAAGCTGCAAAGCAGTCTGGAAACTGAAGTGCAAAACCGCACTTTAGCGCTTGAAAAAGCGAGCCATAGAGCTGAACAAGCAAGCGAAGCCAAAACCACGTTTTTAGCAACTATGAGCCATGAGATACGCACTCCAATGAATGGCGTTATTGGCACCATTGATTTACTAAGGCAAACAGATCTTAATGGCGCTCAGCATCGTCTAAGCACAATTATTCGTGAATCAGCCTTTTCACTACTGGGTATTCTGGATGATATTTTAGATTTCTCAAAGATTGAAGCGGGCAAACTAAATATCGATCCAACTCCTTTTTCGGTCTCGGATACTATTGAAGAAGTTGCCAGAGTATTGTCATCGGTTGCAAAAAAACGCCAGCTTGATTTAGAGCTTGCCATAGCCCCTGATGTACCAATTAATTTAATTGGTGATACTGTTCGCGTTCGCCAAGTACTTTATAACTTATGTAGTAATGCGATTAAATTTACAAGCACCGATGAAAATCGCCTAGGTCAGGTACGCATTGCTGTAGAAGTGGCACAAAATACTGCTGACCATTTTACTCTGCGTTTTAGCGTCAGCGACAATGGTAAAGGTATGAGCCAAGCTCAGCTGCGTGAAATATTCAATCCATTTATTCAAGCCGAAGGATCAATTACCCGTGAGTACGGTGGCACTGGCCTAGGTTTATCTATTTGTAAAAGTTTAACCGAGTTAATGTTAGGGTCGATTAGTGTTACCAGCGATATAGGTATTGGTAGTGACTTTGTGGTGGAATTGCCATTCAGTACTGAAAACACCATAAAGTATGCCCATAAAGGCGCCTTGAAAGATCATTCGGTGATACTCGTCACTGAGCATCAAAGCAGACAACAAACGCTTTCTCGTTATTTATCATTTATGGGAGCAAAAACAATTACAGTGCAAGCGGTGCAAGAAATTGAACAGTATCAAGACAACCCCGGTGTTATTTGGGTGCTTGATGGTATCGATTCAATGGATAGCATTAATTACTTACTACGCCGTTTACTGTACACCCTTGAAGATAATAACCAACAGGTGATCGTACTTAGTAAATTGGATGAAGCCGCAATAAATCACAAAAACATCTTTTACCTTAATGCGTCGCCATTATGTAAGTCAAACTTTATGATGTCGCTATTGGTTGCTGCGGGGCTGCATACACCAAGACAAGTTAAACCAGTTAAAACCCTTAATAATTATTTAAATATTGAACAAGCACGCGAAGAAAACAAACTCGTGCTACTTGTTGAAGACAATATTTTGAATCAACAAGTGCTTACCGATCAACTACATTTACTTGGGTTTGGCGTTGAGGTTGCTGAAAACGGCGAACAAGGTTTAAAAATGTGGCAAAGCGGTCGTTACCCATTAATTTTAACTGACTTACATATGCCTAAAATGTCAGGTTATGACATGGTTGAAAAAATTCGCGACGAAGCCGCGCAACTTGAAGACATCAACGCTCAGCCTTATGTTATTGCAGTAACGGCAAATGCCTTAAAGGGTGAAAAAGAACGCTGTTTAAATGCCGGTATTAACGATTTCATTACTAAACCTGTGGAATTAAATACACTAGAGGCAACACTTAATAGTTGGAGTGAAAGCAAACAAGAGTCGATTACAGCTTCTCCTAATAAGCCGTCAGCACCAATTAACTTTGAAATGCTCGCTAAATACATAAACAATGATGAAGCAAAGCAGTTACGGTTCTTTAAAATGTACTTAGAGCAAAGCCATACGTTAGCTAAAGACATTAATACGGGGGTAATGACCGGTGATAAAGAAATAATAATTGCAGCTTGCCACCAACTTAGATCTATATCGAAAACAATTGGCGCAGAAAAAGTAGCTGAACTGGCAGCTGACTTTGAAGATAGCTGTAAAGAACAAGACTTAACCAGTGATCAACTAATTGAGCTGCGTGACAATTTAGAGATTGAGTACTCTCGTGTTGCACAGTTTTTAAAAGAGCAAGTTAGTAATGCCCAAGAGCAAGATGATCTGATTTAATTCAAGCATTAAAAAAGGGCTTATTGCCCTTTTTATTCGCATGTGAAAATCATTTTTCTGGCGGACGGTATCCTTCAATTTCTACATCTTTATCTTCAAACAAAAAGCCAACCATTTGCTCTTCTAAAAAAGTACGATGCTCTGGATCCATCATATTTAAATGCTTTTCATTGATCAGCATTGTTTGCTTGTGCTGCCACTGTGCAAATGCTTCTTTAGAAATATTATTAAAAATCCTTTCACCCAACTCACCAGGGTAAAGTTGGAAACCAAGCCCTTCGGCTTCTTTTTGTAACTTTTGACAAAATACAGTGCGTGCCATGATTGCTCTCTTGTGCTCTTAGAAACGATATCAGTTAGTGTAAACTATTGTCGCAATTTGTTTAACTAGCTTTTTAGTTGGAGCGGCTAAACCAACCTCTATGGACTGGTCCAATGGGTACCAAACTAGTTGTCGCTCATTCACCACATCAGGCACTTTATGCAAAGTGAGTACATACGGATTAATAGTTAATTCAAAGTGCGAAAATATATGCGTAAAAGGCTCAATTGGCACAGTTGTAATGGCAAGCCCTTGCTGTGCTAAAAAAGTATCTAACTGAGATTTTTGCTCAAACTCAAAAAAACTAAATAAGCCGCCCCATATTCCTGAGTTAGGCCTTTTTTCCATCAATACTTGATCATTACATTGAATAATTAATTGATGACACACTTTCTTTGGCACTGCTTTTTTAGGTTTTGAATGAGGGAACTGTTTTACCTGCTCAGTCTTATACGCTGCACAACGCGAGCGCAACGGGCAAGGTTGGCAATCAAACTTGCTACGTGAGCAGAGGCTTGCTCCTAAATCCATCATTGCTTGGTTAAACTCAGTCACTTGTTTTGCTGGAGTTAACTGCTCTGATAGTTGCCATAATTGGTTTTCAACTTTTTTAACTCCGTACCAACCTTCAATCATAAAGAATCTGGCAAGCACACGTTTTACATTACCATCTAATATAGGGTGATGCTGGCCAAGAGAAAGCGATAAAACAGCTCCTGCAGTCGAGCGCCCAATTCCAGGCAAAGCAACAACCTCGTCTAACGTTGTTGGAAACTCGCCTTTGTATTGATCTCGGATTATCTTTGCGGTTTTATGTAAATTGCGAGCTCGAGCGTAATAGCCCAATCCTGTCCAGTGATGCAGCACGTGATCTTCATCTGCATTTGCTAAAGCGATAATATCTGGAAAACTTTGCATAAACTTTTCAAAGTAAGGAATAACTGTGATTACCTGAGTTTGTTGCAACATCACCTCAGATATCCACACCTTGTAAGGTGTTTTATTTAATTGCCAAGGTAAAGTTTTACGCCCATGTAATTCATACCAATCGACTACTTGCTGAGAAAACCAGCTTGCTTCACTGTTGTTTAACTTCAAAATAACTACTTTTAAAACCCGACCCTTAATGGCGCTCAGTCTATTGCAGTGAGTTAAAATATCAAGTTATAAACATACACAAAAGATAAGGCCTTGTGATCAACGCCGTGGTCAGGGATAATACGCCACCATTTTAAGACATGTTGTTTTCATCAGGCCAAAATATATGAGTGATTCAAGTAACGATAACCTTGAGCAAGCGATGCAAGAAGGTAAATATATTCGTACCATTCGCAGTTTTGTTAAGCGCGAAGGTCGTTTAACCAAAGGACAAGCTGCGGCAATTGAAAAATGCTGGCCAACCATGGGGCTTGAACATCAACAAGGCATGCTTGATCTAGCCCAAGTATTTGGCAATGACAACGACGTTGTTTTAGAAATTGGTTTTGGTATGGGTAAATCATTGGTCGAAATGGCCAAGAGCGCACCACACCTTAACTTTATTGGTATTGAAGTACACCGCCCTGGTGTTGGCGCATGTTTAATGGATGCTGATGAAGCAGGCATTACAAACTTACGTATTTTTGAGCATGACGCTGTTGAAGTATTTGCTGATTGTATTGCTGAGGGCAGCATTACAACGGTGCAACTATTCTTCCCTGATCCATGGCATAAAAAACGTCACCATAAGCGTCGTATTGTACAACCTGCATTTGTAGAGAGCTTGCGTAGCAAATTAAAAATTGGCGGTGTCTTCCATATGGCAACTGATTGGGAAAACTACGCAGAACATATGCTTGAAGTAATGCAAGCAGCGGAGCATTTTAAAAACCAATCAGAGACTAACGATTATGTGCCACGTCCTGATTTACGTCCCTTGACGAAATTTGAGCAACGCGGCCATCGTTTAGGTCATGGCGTTTGGGATTTAATGTTCGAGCGTATTAGCTAAATTAATCAAAACAACTTTAAAGGCAAAGCCATATATGAGCGCATTAACTAATCCAAGTTCACTTTTACTACGCAATAGTGCAAACCTAACGGCGGACTCTATTTTAGTAGTTAATTTTGTGCAAGATGGCTTTTTGTCACAACTGCGCCAGTTAAATCCAAACAGCAAGATCAGCGCTTTTAGCTACAACCATGCTAATGGCGAATTTGCTAAAAATATCAACACTATTGATGTTTGTGTTAGCCATGAGATAGCCGGTCAACACTTTGACCTCGTTATTTATTACTACCCAAAAGCAAAACCTGAAGCATTGATGACGTTGGACAATATTCGCGCGGTTATCAACCCAGACGCTGAGTTACTGGTGGTTGGTGAAAATAAAAGTGGTGTGAAATCGATCGAAAAGCAATTTAGTAGCCACTGTGAATACAGCAATAAAATCGACAGTGCCCGCCATTGTGCTTTGTATTTATTCACCGAGATAAAAACCTTAGCTGAGTTTGTTATTACTCGTTACCACAAACAATTTAATGTTGATGTGGCTGGCGTTAGTTTTAATGCCATTAGCGTACCTGGCGTATTTAATCACGGTGAACTTGATGGCGGTACTAAAATACTGTTAGAGAATGCACCTGAAATTAAATCTGGCAATGTGCTGGATTTTGGCTGTGGCGCGGGTCTTATTGCGACCTTCTTAGGTTTGAAAAATCCAGCTTTGAGTTTTACCTGTACGGATGTTAGTGCTCTTGCAGCTTATGCAACCACGCAAACATTGGCACTTAACGGTGTAAACGGTAGCGCTTTACTAAGTGATGGATTAGCAAATGTAACTGGAAAATTTGAGCTTATTATTTCAAATCCACCATTTCATACCGGTATTGCCACTGATTATACTGTTGCTGAACAGTTTTTAAGTGGTGCTAAACAGCACTTAACTAAGCAAGGCAAGTTAACTATTGTTGCAAACTGCTTCTTGAAATACCCGCCAATTCTAGAAACTCAGTTCGGTAGTTATCAAGTAGTACACAAAACCAATAAATTTTCAGTGTATAGCAGTTAATTACAACTATTGCCTCACAAACGCTGCCAAATAATATAAATGGCAGCTTTTCAATAAAGTTATTATATTTTTTAGTCACTTTGATAGGTCTTTGCTAGACTTACAGCAACTCAATAAAAATTATATAACTGGGCCTTCATTACAATAATGCCTTTATCAACATCGCCAACAAGTATTCGCAAAGCCCTGATCAGTGCAGTCATGCTTGTTACTGCTTTGTGTTTATCGTTATCTATTTCGACCTACCTTGATGTCAAAGAGCAAAAACAGTTAATCATCAATAAGCTCAATATCCTTGCAGAAATTATCGCCTTTAATGCCCAAGTAACCGTACTATTTGATGATAGAAAAACCGAAGAACAACGTCTTAAATCTTTCGAAAAAATTCCACTCGTTAAAAATATACATATTTACGCAATTGACGAAATTTCAAATAAAGCGGTATTTTTTACCAGCTTTAATGCACGAAAAACGCCACCAGTGCCGCTTCGGGTTGATAGTATTGAACAACTCCAACAGCCTAGGATCACTGAAGACTACGTAGAACTAATCAAGCCAATCACGTACGAAGGTGATATTAAGGGTTATGTGTATATTCGTGGCGGCCTAGAGCGCCTCAACGAGTATATCAACCAAAAAATTCTTATTGATATTCTTTTAACGTTATTCGTTTTAATACTGGTTTATTTTGTAGCAAAACGAATTCAAAAACGTATTGCCGACCCTATAGACCACTTAAGCAGATTACTGCAAGATGTCTCGAAAAATCATAATTACAACGCCCGAGCCCCAAAAACTAATATTACCGAAATCAACATGCTTTCGAACAGTTTAAACATCATGCTGACTCGCACGCAAAATCAAATAGAGCGCCATAAAAACGATAAGCAAGAAATTAAACAATTAAACCAAAGCTTAGAAGAAAAAGTAAACCAACGTACAATCGCGCTCAGAGAAGCAAATCAAGAGTTGCTAACAACCCTTGAACGGATGCATCAATACCAAAATCAGATTGTTGAAAGTGAAAAGATGGCCTCTTTAGGGCAAATGGTTGCAGGTGTTGCACATGAAGTAAATACACCTATTGGTTTAGGGATCACTGGCTCTACCCTGCTACGCGATAAACTGGCAGAAATAAGCCTAGGGTTTGAGCAAAAAACCTTAACCTCAAGTCAATTGAAACGTTTTATCGACAATGGTATAGAAAACTTAGATCTTATCTATCGGAATTTAAATCGCGCTGCGGAACTGGTATCCAGCTTTAAAAAAGTAGCGGTGAACCAAGATGGAGAGATTAATTCGCTGGTCAATATGCATGAGCTTATCACCAACGTGATGCTTTCAATGCGTACTGAATTAGAGAGCAAAGCTCCTAAAATCGTTATTCATTGTTCTGAACAATTGATGATCGAAAGTAAAGCAGGCCCGCTTCAGCAGATATTGCAGCAATTGTTAAGTAACTCGGTGATCCACGGCTTTAAAGATAATCAAAATAACGAAATCGAAATTACAGTGGAACGCAACGAAAGTAGCCTGAGCATTAACTATTATGATAATGGTATCGGGGTTGATAAAAGCGTTAAAAAACGCATTTTTGATCCCTTTGTTACCACTAAACGCGGCGAAGGTGGCAGTGGTTTAGGTATGCATCTAGTTTACAACTTAGTCACACAAGCCTTAGGTGGCAATGTTTATTTTGATGATCAAAATATAGAAGGCACACGCTTTATAATTACCTTGCCCTTAACTGAGGCAAGCAAATTATGAAACTAACGGGTTTATTATTGGCTCTGATGCTGTTGTTTCCAGCATTTTTACAGGCTAAATCACCTGAACAAGTCAAATCGGCATTTCTATTTCAGATTGCAAAATTCGTCGAGTTCCCCAAAGTTAACAATAAACAGGCTGTGACTTTTTGTTTTTATGACGTTGAACATGGAATTGGTGAGTTATTAAAGGATAATTCGAATCTTAAAATTAACGATATACCGATTGAAACAGTGTTAATTGATAAAAAACAGCAAATTTCTGAACTTTCTCGCTTTTGTGATATCACATACATTGATGAAACAATGGAAGATGATATAATTCCACTTTGGATCGATACCATTTCATTAAATACCTTAACAGTTGGTGAGAGTATCAATTTTTTAGAAAAAGGGGGCGTTGTCTCTTTGGTCCAAGAAGGGAATAAAATCCGACTGTATATCAATAAACAGCAGTTGTTGCGCAGCAGTTTTAAAGTGCAATCTCGGTTATTAGCTGTTTCTAAATTTCATCCGAATTGATTTTACTTGTTAACAATTGGATATACTCCTATAATCACTAGTATTCGGTTTTATAATACAATACCGAATTAATTGTAAATAAAATATTCCGAAAAAGGTTAATTAATAATGCAAACGCCAGTCATTCTGATTGTAGAGGATGAAGACGTAACTCGACTAAACCTCGTTAGTTTATTTGAAGCTGAAGGTTACAAAGTTATTGAAGCCATTGATGGCGATGACATGCATGACAAGCTTACAAATAATGATGATGTGAACCTTGTAGTTATGGACATCAACCTGCCAGGCAAAAACGGGCTAATATTAGCGCGTGAATTACGTCAAAAGCGTAACGTTGGACTTATTTTCCTAACCGGTCGTGATAATGATGTAGACCGTATTTTAGGCCTAGAAATTGGCGCGGACGACTATATTACTAAGCCGTTCAATCCTCGTGAATTAACTATTCGTGCTCGTAACTTGCTTTCACGTACTGCCCTTGGCGGTGAAGAATCAAGCCTTGAAACAAATGGTGTGATCACTTTCAATGGCTGGGAACTTGACGAAAATAGCCGCTGTTTAACATCACCAAATGGTGATGCCAAACGTTTACCTAAAGGTGAATACAGAGCACTACGTTTAATGCTTGACTCTCCAGGCCGTATTTTTAGTCGTGAGCAGCTAATCAAGCATATGACTGGTCGTGAGTTACGTGCGAATGACCGTACCGTTGATGTAACGATCCGTCGTATCAGAAAGCATTTTGAAAGTGATAACAGCACATCTGAGCTTATCAGCACCATCCATGGTGAAGGTTATCGTTTCATTGGTAAAATTGATAGTTAATATCTGTTTTACCAAGTAATGACAGCATTAACGTTCTAATTGCTGTAAGAATAAATGAAGGGCATGTTGCCCTTCATTTATTTTATCTGCCAATATTACTAACCAAGTCTTTAATACTTCATCACTTTCTTCAATAGAACCATGTTCCATGGTCTTAGCGTGTAACTGTACATCATTTAAACCAACTGAACCTGCAGCACCTTTAAGCTTATGTGCTACAGACTTATACTCTTCACGGTCACCAGCTGCTAATGACGTTGCTAACTCTTGCAGATACTGTGGATTTAGCTTTTCAAATAAACTGCTGCTGCGCTTAAATGTTACTATGCCCATCGAATTAACAAAATCTTCAATGGTTTCAACATCAAGTAACTCTACATTGATATTTTCACTGGCTTCTTTGCTAACCGTCAGGCGTGTTTCATCAGACTGTTGTAGATGTTTAATATCAAATAGTTCAGCCAGCATTTTATCAAGCTTCGTGGTATTGATAGGTTTAGCTAATGCGCCTTGAATTGAGATCCCTTGTAACTCTTCTTCGGCGCTACGCACATTAGCCGTAAGCGCGACAATAGGTAACTTATCAAAATGGCTATCGGCACGGATCTGTCTTGCTACTTCATCGCCATTAATATCTGGCAGTTGCATATCTAGCAGTACTAAATCCAGATCATCCTCAGTTTCAACAAACGACAATGCATCTTCACCGGTTTCAGCCCAGATAACTTCATGACCACGTTGCTCAAGTAAGTTAGTGGCGATTTCAGCATTAAGCGGCACATCTTCAACTAGCAAGATATTCAAACTACGACCAACATAACTTTGTTCAGCCGGAGCGATACAAAGCGCCAGCGGTATTTCAACCACAAAACAGCTGCCCTCTCCTTCGGTACTGCTTACATGTAATTGTCCTTTCATTGCTGTAACCAAAGCCTTGGTGACCGCTAAACCAATACCTGATCCTATCGCATTAGTACCATTTAAATCCGGCGCTTTATAATACATATCAAAAATACGATGTAATTGCTCTTGTGGAATACCTTGCCCGGTATCTGTTACTTTCATGACTAACCACGCGCCATCCGCACGATTTTCCCGAGCACACGCTAATTGAACTTTACCTTTTTGGGTAAATTTAACCGCATTATTTATTAAGTTCCATACCACTTGGCGTAATCGGGTCGGATCTAGTTGCGCATAAATATCCAACATACCTTTGCGCTTAATTTCAAACTCTAGGCCTTTTTGTTCAGCAATTAATCCAGCAAAGTTAACCACATCATTAATAAAGTCGGAAACATTTATTGAGTCGGTAACAATATCGAGTTGCTCGCGGTCTATTTTATCTAAATCTATAATATCATTAAAAATATTTCCTAATGTTTCAGCACTAGAAAATACTGTATTACACCAACTACGTTGCTGCTTATCCAAGTCGGTGTCTAGCAACATCCGGGTTAAACCCACAATACCATTGAGCGGAGTTCGTAATTCATGACTTAGGGTGGCAATAAATTTCCCCTTGTCTTTATAAGCGGTTTCAAGTGCTTGAGCAGCTTCTTTACGGCTGGTGATGTCGCGGCCAAACGCTAATAAACCAATGTAGTCACCGTCATCATTAATAAATGGGAGCTTGCGCATTTCAAACCAACGGTTTTCATTGCCTACAGGGTATTCAACATCAAGCGTTAATGCGGCGTGAGTTTTTTCGACTTTGTTATCAGTTAGTAATACTTCCGGTAAGAATTGCGTTGGATAAATTTCCTCTGCAGTTTTACCTATTAACTCGTCACTTGATTTACCCATCACCTCTTCAAACATTTTATTACAACCGGCAAAAACACCATTGTTATCACGGTAATAAAATAAATCAGGCGATGAATCAACAATAGAGCGCAGTAACATGCCTTGTTGAGCAAGCTCTTGCTGGGTTTTTTTACGCTCGACGATTTCTCGTCTGAGTTCTTCGATTGCACGGTGTTTGGCATGAAATGCCATTTTACGTTCATCTATCTCTACATTTAAGCGATTGATATTATCTTTTAAAGTTTGATTTAATAATTTTTCTTGCTTGGTGGCACTATCTAAATACGCATAGGAAGCATCTAACTGGCGAATTGAATTGATCAACACACTGATAATAATGGGCGACACTACTGCAGTAAAAAACATTACGGCAAGCACATCAACGAGCATCACCTCGCCCACTGCAACATAATAAAACATACACGACAATATTAATGCCAAGACTAATAGTAATGCATAACAGATAGTTGCGGTTTTGAATTCACCGAATCGAGTAATTAAACTGGAAAGTGTTCGAGCCCATGGACTCAAAGAGGAATCGATCATATATAAATCTGTCTCTTAACTATACATATAAGTATATAAAAAATCAGCTGACTACACAGCTACAAAAAAACCACTAGTGCTAATATGTTAGCATTTTTGCATTAACTATTTTCATGTTCCGCGACGAAAACAGAAAATTTTCATCTACCACGTATTTTTTATTTATTTCGTGTAAAATATCGCGCTTTACAATTGCCAATAACGAGATTTTTCATGCAAAGCAAAATGCCCGATATAGCAGATACGGCTCCCGCCTTACAAACAGGTAAATTAGACTGGGTTGGTATGGCTGATATTGAACTGCCTTTTTTATTTGAATCTCGTGATCTTGCGCCTATTAATGTCAACGCTAAAGCTCGTGCTTTTGTTAATCTTCACAAAGAAGACGCAAAAGGTATTCATATGTCGCGGTTATTTTTAGCGCTCGATACCTTATCAACTGAGCAGCAGGTAAACCCCACAACGATTGCTCAAGCACTAGATACTTTTATTTCCAGCCATGAAGGGTTATCGGATCAAGCTAAAATTGAATTTAAGTTTGAACTACCGCTGCGCAGAAAATCACTCCTTAGCGGCAAAGCGGGTTGGAAAAGCTACCCGTTAACCATAGTGGCAAAAATTGACCGCGGTGTACTTAGTTTTGAGTTAAGCCTTGATGTAACTTACTCATCAACTTGCCCATGCTCAGCGGCATTAGCTCGCCAACTTATTCAACAAGCCTTTGTTGAAAAGTTTCAGCAGCATACTCTTAGCCATGAAGAAGTGGTCAACTGGCTTGGCAGTACCGATGGCATAATCGCCACACCGCATTCTCAACGCTCTATTGCCAATGTAAAAGTCAAACTAGATAGCAGCATCCGTGAGTTTGATATTTTAAGCTTGATCAATACTCTTGAAGATGAGCTTAAAACCCCTGTACAAGCGGCAGTTAAGCGTGAAGATGAGCAAGAATTCGCCCGTTTAAATGGTCAAAATCTGATGTTTTGTGAAGATGCTGCGCGTAAAATCAAAGCCGTGTTAGAAGATGCACAATACGCCGATTACTGGTTACAAATAAACCATTATGAATCTCTGCATGCCCATGATGCTGTAGCGATTGCAGTAAAAGGAATTGCTGGCGGATACCAGCCATAACTTAGCTGTTATAAAGTGTAACTTCATTACAACTGGGCACGTAAATTGCTAAGTAATTTATAGTGTCAATTTGTTGTTGTGGAGTTACCGTATGGAATTCGCTTTATTATCAATTTTAGTATTAGTCGTAGGGGCATCTGTTGTTGCGTCAAAGTTTACCGATGATGGCGGAAACCCTTACCCATTCACGCGTAAAACCAGTGTATTTACGCAAGTTGAAAGCTCATTTTTAAACCTTTTAGAACGTGCTGTAGGCGATCAATATAAAATTGTTAGCCGTGTAAAATTAATCGATATCATTGATTGTAAAAAAGGTTTATCTGCTAAAGCTAAACGTGCTGCAATCGCTAAAGCAAAAAACAAACAACTGGATTATGTGCTGATTGATAAAGAAAAGATGACGATTGTGGCAGCGGTTGACTTAGTAAACAACGCCAATAAAGATGGTCATAAAGCACAACGAGACTGGTTTGTTAATGGTGCACTTGAAGCTGCTGGCATTCCACATATCCGTATGAAAGTTAAATCTGGCTATCGGCCATCAGAAGTACGCGAAGCAATTATGTTTAAGCTTGGCAAGCCGACAGCACAAAGTAGTCGCCCGACACGCAACCGTGTTACTAAGCCGGCGGTACTATCTCCTTCGCAAGCTAAAGCCCATTCCACAGCTTTAGCTGAAATATAAGTTTTCTTAAACGATAAAATGCGAGCTTTTAAGCTCGCATTTTTGTTTTTTATCGCTAACTTCACGTATAATCTAAACATCTAATTAGAGGAATTTAAAATTATGAATGTCGGTATTATTGGCGCGATGGAGCCAGAAGTTAAAATTTTGCGTGAAGCAATGCAAAATCCACAAATTCTAACTAAAGCAGGTTTCACTTTTTATACAGGTGAATTAGCTGGTAACACTGTGACTTTAGTGCAATCAGGTATTGGTAAAGTCGCCTCTAGTATTGCAACAACGTTATTGATTGATAATTTTCAACCAGACTGTGTGATCAACACAGGCTCTGCCGGTGGTTTTGATCCATCTCTGAGTGTTGGCGACGTGGTAATTTCATCTGAGGTACGTCATCATGATGTTGATGTAACCGCTTTTGGTTATGAAATTGGCCAAGTACCACAGATGCCTGCTGGTTTTGCCGCTCACCCTAAATTAATCGAGGCTGCACAACAAAGTGTTGAAAGCATCAGTGACGTGAAGACCCTGATCGGCTTAATTTGTACTGGCGATTCATTTATGTGTGATCCGGTGCGTATTGATAAAGCCCGCGCGGACTTCCCTACTATGTTAGCTGTAGAAATGGAAGGCGCTGCCATTGCACAAGTATGCTTTTCTTTAGCTACACCGTTTGTAGTGATCCGTTCAATGTCTGATATTGCAGGTAAAGAGTCACCACAGTCATTTGAAGAATACCTAGAAACCGCTTCAATAAACTCATCAAAAATGGTGGTCGCATTACTAGAAAAGCTGACTACGGTAACGCTATAAGGTGTTACTCAATTTAGTTCAGCAACATTTGGACTTTATTGTATTTATATTAGCGCTCCTTGCTGAGCGCTTTTTACCTTTGGTAAGCTGGTATCACCCAAATACATTTTTAATTGCGGTATTTAGAGCACTTGGGAAACGCGTTTTTCGAAAGAGTGAACCTGCAAGTTACCAATATTTGTCCTCTTCGTTATGTTTCACCTTAGTCATTTTAGTGATCATGACCTTGGTAATCTTACTGCTTGAATTTGCATATTACCCTGAACTATTAGCTGGGTTAATTTTATACCTCAGCCTAGAGTGGCGAAGTGTAGAAAGTAAAGCGCTGCGTATTGCACGACTCGTTAAACAAAATCAAAAGTCTACAGCCCGAGAGTTATTAAAACCACTACTTGCTCGCCAGGTTGATAAATTATCAGGCCCTGGTCTTTGCAAAGCCATTATGGAAACGCTGATCTTAAGAGTGGCTCGTCATTACTTTAGCGTTATTTTCTTTTATTTACTATTAGGCCCTATGGCTGCACTGGCTTATCGCTTACTGACTTTGATCCACCAAGCTTGGCGCAAAGATATTTTGCCTAATAGCCCATTTTTAAAATCACTCAGTTGGCTATTATATATTCTTGAGTGGTTACCTACGCGGATATTGGCGCTGACTGTTGCAGCAAGTAAAGCCAGTAAATTGAGCGTTCATTATATTAAGCATTATGGACGGCATTTTTATCAAACAAATAGTGGCTGGTTATTAAGTTGTTGTTCGGCCTCTGTTGGTGTGCAACTCGGTGGCCCTGCCATATACCAAGATACTCGATTTGATAAAATGCGTATTGGTACTGAGCGTTTACCACAGGCTGATGATATTGCGGTATTGATCAATCGGCTAAATCAAGCGCGTGGCTTTTGGTTACTGGTTATATTTGGCATCGAAATCATTAAAACAATGTTGTAGATCACAAAGAGTAAAAAACCAGCCGAAGCTGGTTTTTAAAACTGAATTTTCATTCTTTACCTATTAAGCACAGGTAATATTTGCAAACTTACGTTTGCCAACTTGATAAATAGCTGTGCTGCCTTTTGCAATTTCAAGCTTAGTATCAGTGACCTTTTCTTCGCCATTGATTTTAACTGCGCCTTGTTTGATCATTCGCATAGCTTCTGACGTACTCGCAACTAAGCCTGCTTCTTTAAGCAAATTAGTAATAAATACGGTATCTTCATCAATCGTTACTGTCATATCTGGGATATCATCCGGTAACGCATTTTTTTGAAAACGTTTAATAAAATCTTCATGCGCACCAACAGCTGCTGCATCGCTGTGAAAACGAGCAATCATTTCTTTTGCTAAATCGATTTTAATATCACGCGGATTAGTACCTTGTGCAACCTTTTCTTTAAGCGCAGCAATTTCGTCAATTGATAAGCTACTTAGCAAATCATAATAACGCCACATCAGCTCATCACTAATAGACATGATCTTACCAAACATATCGTTAGGAGCATCAGTAATACCAATGTAGTTACCTAATGACTTAGACATTTTTTGCACACCGTCGGTGCCCTCAAGTAAAGGCATCATTAATACGGTTTGTGGCTTTTGGCCTTCGTCTTTTTGTAGCTCTCGACCCATTAATAGATTAAAGCGTTGATCAGTACCACCGAGCTCAACATCAGCTTCAAGCGCAACTGAATCCCAACCTTGCACTAATGGATACAAAAACTCATGAATCGCAATTGATTGTCCGCCAGCATAACGCTTTTTAAAATCATCACGTTCTAGCATACGAGCAACAGTTTGACGTGCTGCTAGCTTGATCATCCCTGCAGCGCCTAAATTCTCCATCCAAGTTGAATTAAAAGCAACCGTGGTTTTAGCCGGATCCAGAATTTTAAATACTTGTTCTTTATATGTTTCAGCATTTGCCAAGACATCTTCACGGGTTAGTGGCTTACGAGTTACATTTTTACCCGTTGGGTCACCAATCATACCGGTGAAATCACCAATTAAGAAAATCACTTCATGACCTAAGTCTTGGAAGGTTTTCATTTTATTAATTAGCACAGTGTGACCTAAGTGTAAGTCAGGTGCTGTTGGATCAAAACCAGCTTTGATCTTTAGCTTTTTACCAGACTTTAGCTTTTCGACTAACTCGTCTTCAATTAATATTTCTTCAGCACCGCGTTTTATCTCTGCTAGAGCGGTTTGTAAGTCCACTATGTATTACTCCAAAAAATTCAGTCAATCTGGTGATTCTAGCGTAAATCCGCGCCAGTTTAAATCTACAAAACACTGGTATTAACGCTTTATTAAGTATATCCTGCAATATTAGTGATTAATTATCTTGACAGCAGGAAAAGGCACGTTATGGTTCGCGTTGTGCACACTCTCCCAAAAAAACACAAATTGCTTATTCTAGGCTTGGTTTCTGCTATTGCTGCTTTAACACTCATTCCTTCAGAAAAAGCCACCGCCTCTAAAGACAATAGCGCTGATGCGCTAGAAATTGGCAAGCGCTACGAATTACAAATTAAAGTTGATGATAACGAAAAATTAACTGAATTAAATTCGCAAGAAGATGCAGCAAAATTCCCAGAATACAATCTAGTCGATTTTGAAGTAAAGAACGGTGACAATTTAGCACTTATTTTCAAACGCGCCGGCTTTTCAGCGCAAACCGTTCATAAACTGCTTAATACCAATGCAGAAACACGTAAACTTAGTAAAATTCACCCTGGTGAAACATTAAGCTTTGCTACCGCCGAAGATGGTTCTTTGGCACAGTTACGTTATGTGATTTCAAAAACAGATACCCTATTCGTTACATTAAATGAAGAAGGTAACTACGATACGTCTATTGATAGTAAAGAAATTGAAACATTAACTAAATCAACAGGCGGAGAAATTACCAACAGCTTTTGGACCTCAGGTATTGCTGCTGGTTTAAGTGAACGGCAAATAATGAACTTTGCTGACATATTCGGTTGGGATGTGGATTTTGCCAATGATATCCGTAAAGGCGATCAATTTGGTTTAATCTATGAATCGCATTATGTTGATGGCGAGTTTATTGGCACAGGTAAAATTATAGCTGCTGAGTTTATTAACCAAGGTCAACGTTACGCGGCTATTCGTCACAGCGATGGTACTTTTTACACGCCTGAAGGGCGTAGTATGAAAAAAGCATTTTTACGTGCACCGGTTAACTTTAAATATATAAGCTCAAGCTTTAATCCGCGTCGCTTACACCCTGTAACAGGACAAGTAAGAGCACACCGTGGGATTGACTACGCAGCTCGTACTGGAACGCCAGTAGTTGCCTCTGGTAATGGTAAAGTAATTAAAGCCGGATACAGTAAGTATAATGGTAACTATATATTTATTAGTCACGGCACACAGTACGTCACTAAATACCTACACCTTAACAAGAAACTAGTTAAAACTGGTCAAAAAGTTAAGCAAGGTCAACAAATTGGTACTGTCGGCTCCACAGGTCGTGTAACAGGCGCACACTTACACTACGAGTTTTTAGTTAACGGCGTTCACCGTAACCCTAAAACGGTTAAGTTACCGAAGTCAGAGCCACTGCCTCGCGACGAGCTTGCTAAGTTTAAACCAATCGCAGATAACTTCTTAGCGCAGCTAGAGCGCAACCGAGAGCTACAGTTAGCGCTTAAGTAAAGCGGTCAGCGAAAAATATAAGCCGTTGTTATGTAAATAGCAACGGCTTTTTGTTGAACTGTTTGATGTGATGCGCTCCGGTTGTATTCGCAAATTAATGTTGCAATAGAACTTGCATGTGCTGCCTCATATCTACTTTTATAGTTTTGAAAGTTAAGCAAACGTCACCTGATAAACGGCTATGAGCGAAAATTGAATATTTTATTGATTGAAATTTAGCCATGCGATTATTAATATCGCAATTTTCTCCGATAACATTAGTGACCGCCGTTTTGGTGTGCTAAAAAACCACCAAAATGGGACAAATAGATTGTTACGTTTCAGAATGAGCATTGAAGATATAAACAAAAAAGCCAAATCATTAATAGATGAAACTTGGAAAGATAACTCCAAGTGGCATCAAAACTTTGATGAGGCAAAAAGCATTCTTGAGCAAGTCTTACATAACCATACTGATGATGAGCTAACTCTCATAAACTATGGAACTGTTCTATGTGATATGGGCAAACATCAAGAAGCGGCTGAATATTTTAAAAAAGCAATAGATCAAGGCAGTAATAACAAACATGCATTTTACAATTTAGGTGTAGCGCTTATGAATTGTTCAACTGACGAAAATGCAATGTTCTACATGAAAAAAGCAAAATCAAAACAAGCTTGTGCTCTAACCTGGGAGGCTTACTTTGATCCAATGGGGCACTAATAACTTAACAAGATGGGTTTATTATCCATACAAAGCGTTTAAACATCGTTCAGACCATGTGGCCTTCACGGGAAACCCAAAGCTGCGTGACTGTTGTGGGATCGCAGAGTAACGAGCATAGATAAATATTCAAAGATTGATATCTACCGTTACAATTTTTTCGTTGTGTTTCGCGGTGCTCAACCCAACCTACACAGTCCATTTAAACACGAGCTTATCACTTACAACTTAAAGCTTACCGCTCCTAGACCTTAAAACTGGCAGCTACGCTCTACCTCACCAACACATAAATCAATTGCACAACCAATGAAATCATCACTAATGGCCAAATGTATTTGGCGTATTTAGTCGCACCATCTAGGCCCATTTTAGACTGATACTTTTCAAGTAGTGGCACAAGAATGATTAATGCAACAAACAGTGAAATTAAAATCACGAAGATATTCATACCATTCCTATTTAATAAAATATCTATCGAGTATACCTAGGGTCTGTTTATCTTTCGAGGTTAAATTTGCAGCTGCGCGTTTGGTTTTTAGGCAAGGCAGAGCCTATGTAGTGTGGTTATTCCCCATAAATAGGAGATAACTCGACATAAATGCCAAACACGCGCTGCCCGAAGGGTTCTGCCTAGGGGCGATTAACTCTTTGTTGCTCGATTTTTACTTAGCCCACTAGGTTACAAATCTCGCGCCGTGATTAAATCGCCCCTAGTTTGAACAAATTTTAACCCTAAAAGGTCAACAGACCCTAAGCGCAAAAAAAAGCGCAGTAAATACTGCGCCAGTCGGTTGGAAGTAAAAGTTACCTCACCATACTCAGCTCGCTGGGTATGGTTTAAGATTTGTTTAACCTACCAGAGCTAACAAGATACCTGCAGCCACAGCACTACCCAGTACTCCCGCAACATTTGGTCCCATTGCATGCATTAATAAGAAATTATGCGGATTATTCTCCAGACCCACTTTATTAACTACGCGTGCAGCCATTGGCACAGCTGATACACCAGCCGCGCCGATGAGTGGATTGATTGGTGATTTAGAGAACTTGTTCATACCTTTTGCCATAAATACACCTGAAGCTGTACCAATTGCAAAAGCCAAGGCGCCGAGTACCAAAATACCAATTGTTTCTACGGTTAAAAACTTATCTGCAGCAAGCTTAGAGCCTACAGCTAAACCAAGGAAAATAGTGGTGATATTTATGATCTCGTTTTGTGCACTATTACTTAAACGGTCAACCACACCAGACTCTCGCATCAAGTTTCCTAAACAGAACATGCCTACCAGTGGCGTTGCTGCAGGTAAAAACAAAATCGTTAAACTCAATACCATTAACGGAAAAATAATTTTTTCCTTTTTTGATACGGTGCGTAACTGTGGCATTTGAATTTTACGTTCTTCTGGTGTGGTTAAAGCCCGCATAATTGGCGGCTGAATAATTGGCACCAACGCCATATATGAGTATGCAGCTACGGCGATAGCACCCAATAAATCAGGAGCAAGTTTTGAGGCTAAGAAGATTGCCGTCGGGCCATCTGCACCACCTATAATCGCAATTGCTGACGCATCTTGTAAAGAAAACTCAAAACCTGGTACATAGTTTAGTAAAATTGCGCCAAACAAGGTTGCAAAAATACCAAACTGAGCTGCAGCACCTAGCAATAACATACGAGGATTAGCTATCAAGGCACTAAAATCAGTGAGTGCACCAACACCCATAAATATTAATAATGGGAATACACCGGTATCAATCCCAATATGATAAACGTAATACAGCAAACCACCGGGGTCTGATAAGCCCGCTACGGGGATATTTGTTAATATTGCCCCAAAGCCAATTGGTAATAATAATAACGGCTCAAAGTTGCGCGCAATTGCCAGATACAACAATAAACACCCTACTGCGATCATAATAAGCGCAGGAAATGTAAAATTAGCAATACCTGTTGCTTGCCAGAGGTTTAATAATGCTTCCATCCTCTGAGCTCCTAAGCTAGTGCTATCATAGCGTCACCCGTTGCCACTGAATCACCTTCAGCAACAAGAATTTCAGCAATAGTACCGGTGTGGGTTGCACGAATTTCAGTTTCCATTTTCATCGCTTCCATGATGATCACTACATCGCCTTCATTTACCGTTTGACCCGCTTTCACCTTGATTTTAAAGATGTTACCAGCAAGTGGAGCGTTAAGTGTTTCGCCGGAAGCAACTGACGCCGATTGTGGAATATGCTCACTATCTTTAAGTGTTACTTCTTTAAGCTCACCGCCTTGTGCAACCACTACATCATAAACTTTACCATCTACTTTTACGCTGTACTGCTCTGCTTTTACTGTGTTGCTGTTACTTTTTTTATTGCTAACTGGTTGTTCTTTATTAGCAGATTCAGCACTTGGCACAGCTTCGAAAGCATCTGGGTTATTACGATTCTTAATGAATTTCAACCCAATTTGTGGGAATAATGCATACGTTAACACGTCATCAATCTGCTCATCCGCTAAGCTTAAACCTTGCTCTTGTGCTTCTTTTAATAGCTCAGCTTGGAGTATTTCTAGTTCTGGTTGCAATAAATCAGCTGGGCGGCAAGTAATGACTTCTGCCCCATTAAGTACGCGCTCTTGTAACTCTTTATTCATCGGCGCAGGAGTTACGCCATACTCACCTTTTAGCACTCCGGCAGTTTCTTTGGTGATAGTTTTATAACGCTCGCCCGTCAATACGTTTAATACTGCTTGTGTACCAACAATTTGTGATGTTGGTGTAACTAACGGTAAATAACCTAAGTCTTCACGTACACGTGGGATCTCAAGTAATACTTCATTCAATTTATCCGCAGCACCTTGCTCTTTAAGCTGGTTTTCCATATTAGTTAACATGCCACCAGGCACTTGCGCTAATAAAATACGGCCATCAACACCTTTTAAGCTGCCTTCAAACGCGGCATATTTTTTACGAACATCACGGAAATAAGCAGCAATCTCTTCGAGTTGATTTAAATCCAGCTCAGTATCACGTTCAGTACCTTCAACAATCGATACAATCGTTTCAGTTGCGCTGTGCCCGTAAGTCATACTCATTGATGAAATTGCGGTATCAAGCATATCAATACCAGCATCAATCGCTTTTTGGTAAGTAGCAGTACTTAAACCTGTTGTGGCATGACACTGCATTGCAATTGGGATAGAGACTGTTTCTTTTAACGCTTTGATTAACTCTTCTGCATCGTATGGTTTAAGCAAACCGGCCATGTCTTTAATACAAATTGAATGACAGCCTAACTCTTCAAGCTGCTTGGCAAGCGTTAACCACATATCAAGTGTATGAACCGGGCTTACTGTGTACGAAATTGTACCTTGTGCATGTGCGCCAACTTTAATTGCAACTTTAATAGCCGTTTCAAGATTACGAACATCGTTCATCGCATCAAAAATACGAAACACATCAACACCATTTTTGTGCGCTCGCTCTACAAATTTTTCAACAACATCATCGGCATAATGACGATAGCCTAAAAGGTTTTGACCACGTAATAACATTTGCTGTTTAGTATTTGGCATAGCTTTTTTAAGAGCACGAATACGCTCCCAAGGATCTTCACCCAAATAACGAATGCATGAATCAAAAGTAGCCCCACCCCATGATTCGATCGACCAATAACCTGCATCATCTAATTTTTGTGCAATCGGTAGCATGTCATCCAAACGCATACGCGTTGCTAATAATGATTGATGCGCGTCCCTAAGTACTAATTCTGTTAATTTTAATTTAGCCACAAGTCACTCCTTATAGTTTTTGTTTATTTTTGTATTGAGCTATGGCTGCACTTATCGCAGCGATGTGTTCACTTGATACACCTGATGCTTTGATTGACGGTGTACGCGTTGGCGTTGTTGCAACCGGCTGTTCAAAACGACTCGCTAATTTAGACATAATGGTAATTGCTGAAATCAACAACGAAAGAAAAACGAAAACGCCCACCATCCCGGTGATCATTAAGTTTGCTGCTGTAGCAAGTAACTGACCTATATCCATCCTGCTCCCCCTGATTATTTCCACCCAGCCCCGCTAGGTAAAAAATCACTTTATTTAAATAATTATGCAACAATCATAACAAAGAAAAAGACCAAGTCCAACACTTTGTAAATTGGTAAAACCAATTAATACAAAGCTAACATATGCTCAGCAAAGTTAACACTCTACATTTTGCTATAATTTCATAGGATATAGATGATAAAAATACTGAATATAGCTATAACTTATAAGTAAAAGCTTATCCGCAGCTGGAAAACCTACCGACTGAACGACTGAACAACCGCTTGATTAAATACAAAATGGCTCAAAAATGAAATTGGTCTTACCAAAAAACGACTTAAATATTGATTTTTAGAGCGTCGAGTATAAGTTACAGATAAAGCTGTAAATAATTCCCACCTAATTTATGAAGAGAAATGAAATAAACCCCTATGACATTGATAATAAAGGATTTAAATACATGGCATGTAACTAGCATTATTTACTCTGAACAAATTTATAAACCAAGGAGACGACAATGTTACGCTGGACAATTACATTTCTAGTTATTGCACTTATTGCTGCAGTGTTAGGTTTTGGTGGTATCGCAGGTGCCGCAGCAGGAATTGCTAAGATTATCTTTTTTATCTTTATTGTATTGTTAGTTATTTCACTCGTTTCAGGTGCATTGCGCGGCAATGTCCCTAAGTGATAACAATTTATTTTAAATAACAACACATTTATTATTTTTACAAGGAATTACATTATGAAATCGACAACTATTAAAACCGCTGTGATCGCTTTATTCGCTAGTTTTTTTATCATGGGTTGTGAAGACAATCATGCAGAAGAGGCCGGTGAGCGCATCGATGAAGCTGTTACCGACGTACAAAACAAAGTAGAAGACGCCTGTGAAGAAGTAAAAGAAGGCGTTAACGCTAAAGAGACTAACTGTTAATAAATATATTCAAGATTAAAAAGCGGCTTCTGAAGCCGCTTTTTTATTTAAGCTACTGTTTAAAAACAATCTTTTTATCTACCCTGCCGTATTTCATTCGTTTTACATTTCAAACTTTTCAAAATTTTATATTTTGACGCTTTAAATTATTTGTATGTCCCAACTTAATGACTATCTTTAAAAAGCTAAGAGGAAGCATCTGCAATGTGCTTCCTGTTGTATTTAGCCTAATTATTATAAATATTTGGGAGATTACAATGTTAAAAAGTAGAATTTCATCTGCAGTGAAATATGCACTTAGTGCAGGGGTTGTCTCAACCGCACTCATCTATTCACCACTTTCCACAGCACAAGAAACTGAAGTCGACAAAGACGTCGAAGTTATTTCTGTTACAGGTAGCCGTATTCGCCAACCAGGAGCTGTTTCCGCTAGTCCTATCATTTCCATTGGAGAAAAAGAACTTGGTTTTCAACAAGAACCTGAAGTTGAACAAATATTAAGAAACTTACCAGCAACAGTACCTGGTGATGGTAGTAACGTTAATAATGGTTCTGGCGGTGCAGCTACAATAAACTTACGCGGTCTTGGTGCTCAACGCTCATTAGTATTAATGAATGGCCGTCGTATGATCCCATATAACTATAATGGTGCCGTAGATAGTTCAACCATCCCCAGTGCATTAATTGAACGAATTGATATTGTTACCGGTGGAGCATCTGCCGTTTATGGTTCTGATGCAATAGCGGGCGCTGTCAACATAGTGCTAAAAGATGATTTCCAAGGGGTGGTTTTTGACGCCAAACATTCAGAAACTGGCGATGGTGACGGTGATAAAGACAGCTTCAGTATTACTCTGGGTTCTAATCTTGAAGATGACAAAGGTAATGTAGTGTTATCGCTAGGTTGGACACAACGAGATCAAATTTTATTAGGTGATAGACCATTAGGCCTGCTAGGAATTGAAACTAAAACGGGTGCTAACTATGAACAATTCTTAAATGGCGAGCCGCCAATCCCAGCTCCTGATGCATGTAGTGGTCCAAACTCCGTCGAAAGTGGTGGATCTACCACCGCTTTTCCTACTCGATTTACAATTGTTGGTGCTGGCGGTAATGGTAGTGGCCAATTCAGAAATGATGGCACATTAGCCGCTACTGAGTGTAGTGTATTCAACTTCAACCCATACAACTTCTATCAAACACCATCTGAACGCTATTCAGCAACAGCTATTGGTAATTACTACCTGACAGATGATCACCAAGTTTATTCATCTGTGAACTTTACTAATACCAGTGTTGATACCCAAGTAGCTCCTTCTGGTACTTTTGGATCTGTGTTCAATTTACCATTAGCCAATCCATTAATAGGCGATCAAGCAAGGCAATTTATGATCGATGGCGCTACGGCTGCTTTAGGTGAAGGAAGTTTAGATACATCTAATTGGCAAGACATAAATGGCAATGGTATTGTTGATGAAGCTGACTACCTGTCAGTTCAACTTAGAAGACGTACATTAGAGCTTGGCGCTCGAACAGAACGATTTGACAGCACTCAATTTCAAATGGTGACTGGGGTTACAGGTTACTTTTTAGATGATTGGCAATATGATGCAAGCTATCAATATGGTGAATCTAACCGAACAACTGTTCGTGGTGGTTACACCAACTTAACTAACATTCAAAACGCGCTTGATACTACAGATGGCGTTACTTGTAAAAATGGTGATTCTAGTTGTGTTCCTATAAACTTATTTGGTGGTTTTGGTTCAATCACCGAAGAAATGGCAGGTTATGCACAAGCAATTGCATTGCAACAACAAAAATACAGCCAAGAAGTTTTCACTGCTAGTGTAAATGGCTCATTCGACTTTATTGAAATTCCGGGCGCTGGCGCACCACTGGCAATGAGTTTTGGCTATGAAAAGCGTAAAGAAAAAGGCTTATTTGAGCCTGACGAATGTTTAAAGCTTGCTCCAGCAAGCTGCCAAGGTGGTGCTGGCGGTAATCAACTTCCAATCTCTGGCGGTTTCTCCGTTGATGAGTTATTTATGGAAGGCTACTTGCCGGTATTAGATGGGTTACCAGGTGCTGAAACGCTTGATGTTGAGTTTGGTTTTCGTTGGGCTGATTATGATACAGTTGGTAGCAATGAAACCTGGAAGTTAGGCTTTAATTGGCGTCCAGTCAGCGATATTTTAGTCCGCGTCATGCAACAACAAGCTACTCGTGCACCTAATGTTGGTGAGATTGCATCCCCTGTAGTCACAGGGTTAGATAATGCTCAAAGTGACCCGTGTTCAGTAGCTAATGCAGGTAATATTGATGAAACATTAAAACAGCTTTGTATATCAACTGGAATGACTGAAGCGCAAGTTGGTAATGTGCAAAATGTTATTTCAGGGCAAGTACAAGTTATTAGCGGTAGTGATCCTCTGAATCCTCCGGGGGCCGAAGAAGCAGACACATTTACAGCAGGTATTGTGTGGACGCCTGAGTTTGATGCGCTTGAAAACTTTACAATCACATTAGATTACTATGATATTGATATTAGTAATATTATTGGCAACTTTTCTGCTCAAGAAATTCTTGATGCTTGTTATGTACTTGGCGATACCAATGAGTGTGCAAAAATAAATAGAATTGGTGGTGATTTAACAATTGCTGGAGCTGGTATAGAACAGTTCACCACTAACTTGAAAAGCCAACGTGCTGAAGGTATCGAACTTGGTTTTAACTTTGCTGTACTAATGGACGAAATGGGCGAATTGCAATTTTCAGGTAATATCAATAAATATCTAACACAGGAGTCACAAAGCTCAGACACAGCTAGAATAATCGATTGTAAAGGTTACTTCAGTACCAGTTGTGACCCTGTATCAGAGCTTCGTTGGGTGCAACGTACTAGCTGGGTATGGGAAGATTTAACAATGTCATTACAATGGCGTCATATAGATGGCGTTGAAGTAGAGCCGATTGAAGCCCCGAATGTTTTTGAAGATTTTAGAAGCATTGACAGCTACGACTACTTTGATTTATTTGCTAGTTATTACGCAACAGAAAACATTGTAGTTAATTTCGGTATAGATAATATTTTTGAAAAAGAACCACCTGTCGTTGGTGGTGAAGCTGGCGATACCAGCTCTAACTCAGGTAATACATTCCCAAGTAACTATGATGTACTTGGCCGCAAATTTAAAATGGGCATTAAAGTCCAATTTTAAATAAATCCTTTCAGTTGCATTAACATGCACCGCACTTTATGCGGTGCATGTTTATAATTTATTACAATGGCTATGCTCTCGCTTCTAGCATTAGTCGCTTCATGTCACGTACTGCTTTATCTAATCCATCAATGGCTGCGCGCGCTATAATTGCGTGACCAATGTTTAATTCGTAAATTTCTTTCATAGCAGCAATCGGTTTCACGTTATGATAATGAAGACCGTGGCCGGCGTTTACTATCAAACCCAAACTTGCTGCATACTTTACGCCTTGATGAATATGCTCAAGTTGTTTTTGTATCTCGGTATCAGTTTGCGCATCCGCATAAGCGCCAGTATGAATTTCAACATAAGGGGCATTACAGGCTTTAGCTGCATCTAGTTGTGCTTTGTCTGCATCGATAAATAATGATACTTTAATACCGGCGTCAGTTAATTTTGCTGTCGCGGCTTTAATCTTATCTAGATTACCAACAACGTCTAAACCGCCTTCGGTGGTCAACTCTTCGCGTTTTTCTGGTACTAAGCAAACATAAGCTGGCTTAACATCTAAAGCAATATCAATCATTTCATCTGTAACCGCTATTTCAAGGTTCATTCGTGTTTGGATTGTTTTAGCCATCACATACACGTCACGATCTTGAATGTGACGACGGTCTTCACGTAAATGAATAGTGATCCCATCAGCGCCAGCATGCTCAGCAACACTCGCAGCATGTGCTGGATCTGGGTAATTTGTACCCCGAGCTTGGCGTAAGGTAGCAATATGATCAACGTTTATACCCAAAAGAATATCTTTCATTTTTTTACCTGTAAAAATAACGGTTAAAAATACCGTATTAAGATTGTTGGTGAATACCCAAACTATTTGGATATAAACAGCTCGCGACTTTTTAATGGTTTTTTGCCTAATAAAGGCTTCATTAAATGACGACTTAATTGTTTTGCCATATATAACACATCCGGCGCACTAAAGTCATGAGCTGCAATTGCATTTAACTGCGCGCCAGAAAAGCCACTGCCTTGATTTTCTTGGGCAACAAAGCCGTATTCAGCAAAGTAACTATACGTTTGCTCTGCCGAAATTGGATCGCCTGCGGCATCAAAACTAAAGTCAACGCCATAGCCTAATAATTCTAATAGTTGAAATTCATAAGAACGTAATACAGCTTGTAAATTAGGGTGCTGGTTAAGCTGTTGTAGGTGAGTTTTATACAATTGATAGGCATGATCAATCGGTTCATTAATTGGTACAATGCGGTTGGTTAGTTCATTGAGGTAAAACCCACAATAAAGCTGATCCCCAACTAGTGTGGATTGCGTGCCATGTAGTTCAAATCGTTGGATATATTTCAGGTCGTGTTTACCGGTATAATTTACCAGTAAGGCTTGGAAGGGTTGTAACTGAGCTTTGTATTTTGTTGCTTGGCGACCGCTAATTCGCGCCAGCATGCGCAACTGGCCAACGCCTTCTACTAACATATCAAGCATTACTTGTGAGTCACTAAAAGGACGTCGGTGTAATAAATATGCCGTGTAGAAGTCGCTATCCATAAATATCGCTTAGGCTATTAATCTTCACCATAGCCTAAACTGCGAAGTGCTCTCTCGTCGTCAGCCCAACCTGATTTAACCTTCACCCAAAGTTCTAAAAACACTTTATTATCAAGCATTTCTTCGAGATCTTTACGGGCTTCGCGGCCAATCACTTTAAGCTTTTCGCCTTTATTACCAATAACCATACGTTTTTGCGTTTCACGCTCAACTAAAATCAAGCCATTGATATGCCAAATGCCATTTTCTTGCCATTTAAATTGCTCAATTTCAACGGTAACTGAGTAAGGAAGCTCCTCACCCATAAAGCGCATCAACTTTTCACGGATCACTTCGGCTGCCATAAAGCGCATAGAACGATCTGTTACGTAATCTTCAGGGAAGTAAAATTCACACGGTGGTAAACGCTTAGTTACTTCATCTTTGATCAGGTTGATATTTTTACCTTGAGTCGCAGATACTGGCATAATGCCAACAAAATCAAACTTTTCGCCTAACCACTTCATATGCGGTAGCACAAGGTCACGGTCTTTTACTTGATCAATTTTGTTCATCACAAGTAATACCGGTTTGCCATTTTGCTTTACTTTGTTAAGCACCATTTCATCGTCAGCATTCCAATGAGTACCTTCAACAACAAAAATAACTAGCTCAACATCACCTAATGAACTTGAAGCAGCACGGTTCATTAAACGGTTAATGGCACGCTTTTCTTCAACATGCAGGCCTGGTGTATCAACATACACGGCTTGGTGCTTACCTACAGTATGAATACCCATAATACGGTGGCGTGTGGTTTGCGGTTTACGCGAGGTAATACTTACTTTTTGCTCAATAATTTCATTAAGCAAGGTAGATTTACCAACGTTTGGGCGGCCAACAATAGCGACCATGCCACAAAAAGTATCTAAATCACGCGTGTGCGGTTGGATCAATGTATCAAGATTCATTTTTAAGTATCTTCAACGCTTTTTCAGCGGCTTTTTGTTCAGCTTTACGACGAGAACTGCCAACTGAGATGATGCTATCCATACCTTCAACAATACATTCAACCGTGAACGTTTGATTGTGTGCCTGACCTTTAGTATCAACTACAGTATAGCCTGGCAAAGGTAATTTGCGGGCTTGTAAGTATTCTTGTAGCAATGTTTTAGGATCTTTTTGGTTTAAACCTGGCGAAATGGCATCAAGGCGAGATTCATACCACGCTAAAATCAAGTCTCCACAAACATCAATGCCAGCATCTAAAAATACCGCACCAATAATTGCTTCAACCGCATCAGCTAAAGTTGATTCACGTCTAAAACCACCACTTTTAAGCTCACCCGGCCCTAAGCGTAAGTAATCACCTAGGCCAAACTCTAAACCAAATTCAGCTAAGGTTTGTCCACGCACAAGCGTTGAACGCATGCGGCTAAGATCGCCTTCACGCGCTTTGGGGAACTTACTATATAAAGCATTGGCAATGACAAAGCTTAAAATGGAATCGCCCAAAAACTCTAAGCGTTCATTGTGTTGTCCTTTATGGCTGCGATGGGTCATCGCCTGCTCAAGCAATACTTGATCAATAAAGGTATACCCTATTTTGCTATATAACTCTGTTACATTTTTTTTCATTGTTACTGAATATTACCTAGGCGTTCAAAACGAACACCAGTTGGAACCCAGCCTGGTAAAATGTCATCTGGGCCATTCTCAAATTCAAAACTCATCCATATAAAGACAGCTTTACCCACCAAGTTTTCTTTTGGCACAAAGCCCCATACGCGACTATCTTGGCTGTTATCGCGGTTATCACCCATCATAAAATAATGATCAGCCGGCACTACCCATTCATCAGAACGTGTACCCGGTTGTTGATAGTAACGCCCTTTCATTTCCAGCGCTTCAGGGTTAATTAAAATATTATGTTTTAGCGTAGTCAAATTTTCATCTAACCGAACTAAATCCATAGAGCCTTGCTTAAATTCATCGCGATTAATGATCTCCATATCAATTTTATTAAATTCATTACACAATAAGTCACCTTGTTGTGTTTGTCCTTGTTCGCAATTTGGCTGAATGTATAAACGCTTATCACGGTAAACGATTTTATCACCCGGTAAACCAATCGCACGTTTAATATAATCGATACTTTCATCTAATGGGTATTTAAATACCACAATATCACCACGTTCTGGCTCTGCCACATCAACTAATTGAGTACGCCAAACAGGGTCTTTCACGCCATACGAATATTTCTGTACTAAGATAAAATCGCCAACTAATAGTGTCGGCATCATTGAACCTGATGGTATTTGAAACGGCTCGAATATAAACGATCTAAAAATCGTAATAGCCGCAATCATCGGAAAAATTGATTTTGCCGTTTCAGTAATCGTCGGTTCTGGCGCAATTAGTGCTGCAGTTTCTTCATCGAGCTCGCCGCCAGCAGAACTTTGCGCAAGAGCTAAGCGTTGCTGCCTTTTTGGTGCAAACATAAAATGGTCAATTAACCAAATTAAGCCTGAGCCTAAAGTTAACAACACTAAAAATATTGAAAAATAACCTGCCATGCATTAAATCCTTTATCTTACGTAATTTGGTTAAAAAACTTACTTACCAACTTTAAGAATAGCTAAAAATGCTTCTTGAGGCACTTCAACATTACCTAGTTGCTTCATACGTTTTTTACCATCTTTTTGCTTTTGAAGTAGCTTTTTCTTACGACTCACGTCGCCACCATAACACTTCGCGATTACGTTTTTACGTAACTGTTTAACAGTGGTACGGGCAATAACGTGTGCACCTATTGCCGCTTGAATCGCAATATCAAACATTTGACGAGGAATAAGCTCTTTCAATGCATCAGCTAGTTGACGACCACGCGATTGCGCACTGTCTCTGTGAACAATAATCGCAAGTGCATCAACACGCTCACCATTGATCAAAATATCAACACGTACCATGTCTGATGTTTGAAAGTGCTTAAAGTTATAATCAAGCGAGGCAAAGCCACGACTGGTTGACTTTAACTTATCGAAAAAGTCCATCACCACTTCAGCCATTGGCAGTTCATAAGTAACTGCGACTTGTTTACCGTGATAGTTCATCTTGGTTTGCATACCACGCTTTTCAATACAAAGCGTAATAACACTGCCTAAATACTCTTGTGGTACAAGAATATTAGCTTCAACAACGGGCTCACGAATTTCTAAAATATCATTTACAGCAGGTAAATCAGATGGGTTATCAATCTGAATCGTACCTTCCTTAGTTACAACTTCGTAAATTACCGTTGGTGCGGTGGTAATTAAGTCAATATCGTATTCACGCTCTAAACGCTCTTGAATGATTTCCATGTGCAACATGCCCAAGAAGCCACAGCGAAAGCCAAAGCCAAGTGCTGTTGAATTTTCTGGTTCGAAGAATAACGACGCATCATTTAAGCTTAGTTTATTAAGCGCATCACGGAATGATTCATACTCATCCGAGGCAATTGGAAACATACCGGCATAAACTTGTGGTTTAATTTTTTGAAAGCCCGGTAAGCGCTCAGGTGCTGCATTTTTTTGATGGGTAATAGTGTCACCTACTGGCGCACCATGTATTTCTTTAATACCCGCAATAACAAAACCTACTTCACCAGTTCTTAAAATACCGGTGTTGGTTTGCTTTGGTGTAAAAACACCAACCTGATCTGCAGTGTGTATATGCTCGTTCGACATAATTTTTATCTTGTCGCCCGTTCTTAATTCACCGTGCTTAATACGCACCAGCGATACTACACCTTGATACGGGTCAAACCATGAGTCGATGATAAGCGCCTGTAGCGGCTTGTCTTTATCACCCTCTGGTGGCGGTACGTCCTTAACAATCATTTCAAGAACTTCGGCAATACCCACACCTGTTTTAGCGCTACATTGCACGGCATCTAGGGCATCGATACCAATAATATCTTCAATTTCTTCGGCTACACGAAGTGGATCAGCTTGTGGTAAATCGATTTTATTTAATACCGGAATTACTTCTAAATTCATTTCGATGGCGGTGTAACAATTCGCTAGAGTTTGCGCTTCAACACCTTGACCGGCATCAACAACTAATAATGCACCTTCACACGCTGCTAGTGAACGCGATACTTCATAAGTAAAGTCAACGTGTCCAGGGGTGTCGATAAAGTTAAGTTGGTAAGTCTCACCATCGTTGGCTTTATAATTTAGAGTTACACTTTGCGCTTTAATGGTGATACCACGCTCGCGCTCAATATCCATTGAATCCAATACTTGCTTTTGCATTTCGCGGTCTGTTAAACCACCACAAACTTGGATCAAACGATCTGAAAGGGTCGATTTACCGTGGTCAATATGGGCGATGATCGAAAAATTACGGATATGCTTCATAAACTGGATTCTAAACTTCTATTTTAATGGACTGAGTGTATAAAGCCGTAATTTTACATTTAATTGGCTTCAATCACCATCTATTTGAGTTAAAGGAAGGCTAATAGGGTGAATTTTTATTACTTTAACATCATGCTTTAGGCTTTTCACTCGGCTTTTAGCGATGCCAAAGCCAGTAAAACCACCAGCTATAGCGGCAATGATTTGCAACCATTCAGGCACAGAAAAAACCTCAGCAGCCACTAACGCAAATACCAGACTTAACACCAAAGGCAACATATACACTGCAAAAGCATGCTTTACCATGTGGCTATCATCCAGTGCTAGGGTTACTTTTTGCCCAACCACAACTGGAATTTCAAATCGATAGGGGAAGGTTTTTTTAGCAGTGCCAAATAGCTTACTAAAAATTTGTGAACCACAACGGCCATTACACCCTTCACAGGCTTGCTTTTGTTGGGCTTCTAAATGCGCAGTGGCGCCTTGAATCGACACCACTGTAAGAGTTTGTTCTATCATTATCAGCTTATATTACAAGGGTCTTGCAACCGATTCAGCAATTGCTTTTGCAGTCATTGCTGGAATATTCCCCACCACTGACACATCAAAACTACCGCTATTATGCACATATACTGTCGTGGCACCGGATGACAATGCACCGCTTGGTCTGCGACCTGGTAATGGTCTTTGTACGAACACTGAAATTTCGACAAAACCATCTGAGTATAAATAATAATCCGTCAGTTCATTGTTCAAATCAAGCTTATGACGGTCTGATTTTAGTAAACTAAACCCCTCAGGTAACCAACCTATTTGCCAATTATTACTTCCTGTCTTTGCTTCATTTTTGGTAATTGCCGCTGCCGGTAGTGGCGTTGGAAATTTACGATTAAGCATTTCAAGTAATAACGCAGCGGGCTCTTCGGTTACACTAATATGGGTTAACTGTAGTTGTTCTAACATCTCACCGGCATGATTAACATAAGCAGATTTTAGTAATAGCGATGACTCAGCATCAAGCCACAGCCAATAATTAAACTTATACTCGTCTTTTGATTCGATGCGCACAAGCTGCGCAGCACGCCCTGCAATACGGCCTTTACCACCGAGTACAAAATCGTAATGCTGACTTAAGCGCTCAACATCTTTAAACAACACTTCTGGGATTGGGCCTGCTATAGAATCAGTATCTATTGAATAAGGCTCAGACTGTGGCTCAAAATAAGTAACTTGGTCATCGATACGAACCATCTCAAGGCCTGCGCCATTGAGTAAGCTCAAATGTTCGAGTTCTGTATTACCTTGTTTTGCATGCAACCAACGATATGGTTCCATTGACTTTCCTTTAACGACCACAAATGATGCGTCAAAGTTACGATTATGAACGGCGTCAGCCATTTTGAGCAGTAGCTCTTTTGCGGGGTTTTCGTCGTCAGCAAAGGCTGGAGCCATTAATACCAACGACAAAATAAAAGTAATTACTTTCATTTAATTAGTTTTTTTCCTCTTCGGCTTGCGCCTCAGTGTGAGCTTTTTCTAATGAATATGCAACTCGTGCTTGGCGTTGATGTTCCAATACTAACGCGCCAATACGCTGTTGCTGTAACTCACGCAAACCTTGCTCTGCATTTTGTAAAGCGGGTTCTGACGAATAGCTAACTGGTGATGCCATTCCTGTTACTGGTGTTGTTTGTAACATCGGAATTTCATTGCTAGGTGAGTTTTCACCTTGTGGCAATGTTTGTACACCAACAATTGCAAACATGGCGACACTTGCTGCAATTGCAAGTTGTGCAACTGGTTTGCGCCAGTTAAATGCCACTACATTATCGGTGCCCGTGGCAGCCAATGGTGTTGGCTGTGCCGCTGGTTGTGTGAAATCAGCATAAACTGGCTCACTTTCCAGCGCTTGCGCAACACTATCGCTTATATCAAAGACGAACGCATCTTCTGACTCAGCACGCATTACGTCACCTATTAGCGCATAACGTCCTAAGGTTGCCGCATCTTGCTGGGCAATAACCTCATCAGTTAATGATTGTTCGCCGTCAAGTAATGCGGATAAATGCTGATTATCCAACTTGTTAACGTGTGCTTTTGTCATATTAAGACTCGCCTATTAATGGGTTTAATTTGTTATCTATTGCTTCACGGGCACGGAAAATACGCGAACGCACCGTCCCGACTGGGCAATCCATCACCACGGCTATTTCTTCATAGCTCATCCCTTCGATTTCTCGTAGAGTGATCGCGGTTTTAAGATCTTCAGGCAAACTATCAATGGTGTTAAAAATCACTGCGCGAACTTCTTCGCTTAATAACAAGTTCTCAGGGGATGCGTTTGAACGCATTGCATCAGCACCATCATAAAACTCTGCATCGTCAGCATCTATATCATTTGCTGGCGGTTTGCGGCCCTGAGCCACTAAGTAATTTTTAGCACAATTAACGGCGATACGGTATAACCAAGTATAAAAGGCACTGTCCCCTCTAAAGTTTGGAAGTGCGCGGTATGCTTTAATAAAAGCTTCTTGAGCAACATCAGCAATATCGCCTTGGTTTGATACATAACGTGAAATCAAACCGGCTATTTTGTTCTGATACTTCTTTACTAAAAGATTGAAGGCATTTTTATCGCCCTGCTGGACCCTTTTTACTAGCGCTAAATCCAAATCCTGCTCGCTCATTCGAGCCGGTACTCCTCTGTCTGATTATTGCTTGTCATTCATATCCTGCCATTGTTTACAAATACTCTGACTGCTGCATGAATGAAAAGTTCTGTTTAATATTATTTTTTTATAAAATAGCATATAAATATGTTGGCGAAAGTTGAAAATCACTAATAGTGTCGCGCCAAATATGATACATATACGCCTATCATAATATTATTATTTGCTCATTACTGTTTATACATTAGTATCTGAGCATTGTAACCGCAAAGACCACGGACATGAACCAAAATAAACACCATATCACGGATGTCGCTATTATTGGCAGCGGCGCAGCTGGCCTCTCATTAGCATTATCTTTAGCTAATCACTGTAAAGTTACCGTGATCAGCAAAGGTGAATTGACGGAAGGTTCCACACTTTATGCACAAGGCGGCATTGCTGCCGTGTTTGATAAAAAGAATGACAGCATTGAATCTCACGTACAAGACACCTTAGATGCCGGTGGTGGTTTATGTGATAAAACCGCCGTGCAATACACCGCAAGTAATGCCCATGACTGCTTGCAATGGCTAATCGAGCAAGGCGTGCCTTTTGATATGGAGTTTGATAGCAAAGGCAAAGAGCGCTTTCATTTAACCCGTGAAGGCGGCCATAGCCATCGCCGAATTTTACACGCTGCAGATGCCACCGGCCGAGCAGTGCAAACAACGCTAATAAGCCAAGTACAAGCGCACCCAGAAATTACCTTATTAGAACAATACAACGCGATAGATTTAATTGGTGATAAAAAACTAGGCCAAAACGGTAAACATATTCATGGCGTATATATGTGGAACCGAGCAGCGAAGAAAGTTGAAACAATTTCAGCTAAGTTTGTAGCCTTAGCAACCGGTGGTGCCAGTAAAGTATATCTTTACACATCCAACCCTGATGTATCCAGTGGTGATGGTATCGCAATGGCTTGGCGGGCAGGTTGTAGAGTAGCCAATATGGAATTTAACCAATTCCACCCGACCAGTTTATATCACCCAGAGCTACAAAACTTTCTGATCACCGAAGCGATGCGCGGTGAAGGTGCTTATTTAAAGCGCCCTGACGGCACACGATTCATGAAAGACTTTGACGAGCGTGAAGAGCTTGCACCACGCGATATTGTTGCTCGCGCTATCGATTTTGAGATGAAGCGCTTAGGTGCTAACTGTGTGTATTTAGATATTAGCCATAAAGATAAAGACTTTATTATTGAGCATTTCCCGACCATTTATGCAAAATGCTTAAGTGTCGGGCTCGATATCACTAAAGATCCAATTCCAGTGGTTCCTGCGGCACATTATACATGTGGTGGAGTAATGACTGACTTTAACGGCAAGACCGATCTAGATAACTTATATGCGGTAGGCGAAGTCGCTTATACGGGGCTACATGGCGCTAATCGCATGGCCAGTAATTCATTACTAGAGTGCATTGTGTTCGCGCACGCCGCAGCAAAAGATATTTTAGCAAAAATACAGCATAGTCCAGCATTAAAAGTGCTGCCGATGTGGGATGAAAGCCGCGTAACTAACTCAGATGAAGAAGTGGTGATCACCCATAATTGGCATGAACTACGACTATTTATGTGGGACTATGTTGGCATTGTGCGTTCAACTAAACGCCTAGAACGTGCGTTACACCGAGTTGAATTACTACAGCAAGAAATTCGTGATTATTATGCAAACTTCCGCGTTTCGAATAACTTGCTTGAACTGCGTAATTTAGTGCAAGTAGCAGAGCTTATAATTCGCAGTGCAATGGAGCGAAAAGAAAGCAGAGGCTTGCATTATACCATTGACTACCCACAGTTAAATGATAATCCAACGCCCACTATTTTAACTCCGCTTGCTCATGACGAGCAGCCAAAGTAAGACGTTTCAAGCGCACAAAACTCAGTTCATCAACCCCGCTGGCATTAATAATCAGCCAGTGGGAGCTTGCAAAGCCATTAATATATAACCAAACACTGCTTTGATAAACACGGCTTTTGTTACTGATATGGCCATTTATTTTTAGCGTATTATTTTCAAAACGACATTGCGTAGAATCTAATATAAAAACGCCTTGCTGAGGATGGGATTTTTTATACCAGTGCCAACTCACATAGCCAAAAACAGTACTACTGGCGACACAAATAAATTGCGCTAATATGCTAGTTAAAAATAAGCTATAACACACTGCGAACAAGCTAAAGTAGACCACAAAAGGCCTGTGGTCTGGAACATTATTAGTAACCCTAAACCTATACACGAACTCGGTCTAAAATCAGTTGTACCATCTGTTTAAGCTCAGGATCTTTACATTCTTGATGGCCCATAAACCACACAAATAGATCGGGATCATCCGCTTCTAGCAAACGTTGAAGAACAGCTTGCTGCTGTACAGATAACGAATCAAATGCCTCATCTACAAATGGCATAAATAACACATCTAGTTCTAACATGCCGCGGCGACAAGCCCAGCGGATACGCGCTTTATTGTGAATTTCAGTCATTTTTTACCTCGTACTAAGTTACTTAGCAGTTTAACAAATTGCACCTGAATAAACAGCTATTTATGCATCTATACCAGCAGCGCTAACTACGGTATTATACGCGCCTACATTTATTGTAAAGCAGGTTTTTATGTCAACAGTACACGCATGCCCTTTATCACATCAGCTGATCCGCATTAGCGGTGTTGATAAACTCGCCTACCTTCATGGCCAAATTACCCAAGATATTAATAAGCTCAACCAAACCAACTTCTTATGGGCTGGGCACTGTAATGCCAAAGGTAAATTATGGAGTGTAGCAAAGTTATTTGCTTATCAGGATAGTTACTATTTAGCAGCATCAGCGGTTGAAACCACTCAATCTTTAACGGAATTAAAAAAGTATGCGGTGTTTTCAAAAGTTGAAATACAAGCTGCTACCAGCAAGTTAATTGGTTTAATCGGTGATGATTTAGCTGCAACCTTAAATGCGTTGAACATTCATTTTAATGAGCAAGATAGCGCTTGCGATTTTAGTCATGGTAAAGCACTAAAATTAGCAAAAAACCGCATTTTACTGATGGTTAATGATGAATTTTCACTGCCTGATGAGGTTATCGCCCTTGAAAACGACGCGCTGTGGCACCAACATAGTATTTTAGCGGGTGAGCCTGAGCTCAATGAAGCGGCACTCGGTGAATACGTACCACAAATGGTTAACCTGCAAGCTATCGGTGGAGTAAGCTTTCGTAAAGGCTGTTACACAGGCCAAGAAACCGTTGCCCGCATGAAATACCTTGGTAAAAATAAACGCGCTATGTATATCGTATCAGGGCACAGCGATGGAGAATTAGCTGAACCAGAGCTTGAAACCCAAATGGGTGAAAACTGGCGTCGTGCTGGCAAATTAATAAGCCAAGCCTACAATCAACAAAGTAAAACCTTATTTGGCCTTGTTGTGTTGCCAAACGACAGTGAACCTAGTCAGTTACTGCGTGCAAAACATGCCCCAACGGTAGAGCTATCAATCCTTCCTCTACCCTACTCTCTCGAAGACGAATAAATAGGAGTGACTATGATCGTTGCAACAAATAAAGTGGTAAAAATGCATTATTCAGTCATGGATAATGACAAAAACTCTATCGACAACTCATTTGATGGTGAGCCACTGATCTTTATCGTTGGTACCGGTTACTTAATTCAAGGCCTAGAAGATGCCCTGCAAGGTAAAAAAGCGGGCGACACACTTAGTGTTACTGTGCCACCAGAGCAAGGTTATGGCGAACGCCATGATGATCTGATGCAAGCAGTACCAAAGTCGATGTTTGAAGGTATGGAAATTGAAGTTGGTATGCAATTTCGTGCCTCAACAGATGACGGCGATCAATCTGTAATGATCATTGATATTCAAGAAGACGATGTAATTGTTGATGGTAATAATCCACTCGCAGGCATCACTTTAAACTTTGATGTAGAAATACTTGAAGTGCGTGATGCAACAGCAGACGAACTAGAGCATGGCCATGTTCATGGTGATGGCGGCTGTGGTCACGATCACTAATATCGACTTAAACCGACAATAAAAAAAGCGCTACTGCGCTTTTTTTATATCTATAATTTAATCAAACAGGTGTAGGCTCTGGCTCTGCTACTGGCTCGCTTATCTTACCCGCCAACGCTGCCAGTAAACCATCTTGGTCGTTAGTTCCCAAGCGATATTGGCTACCATCTTTTAAAGTTAGCTGTACCGCGCTAAATCCTGACACTGTGTATACCCAACCATCATGGGTAATACGTAAGCCAATACCATGACGAAAAGAATTTTCTACTGCTTTAGCTTCAATAATATCCACTAACTGTAACTTATCACCAAACACACCAGGACCAAACCCCCAGCTAATTTGGCTGTCATCAACTTTAATGGTTAAACCATGGAACAAAAAACCCACCAGCACTAAAATCGCTGCAAATACCATTAACGGCATATCGGCACCAATTAAATACCAAGCTAAACCAACAAAGCTGGCAACCCAACTTAGAATAACAAAAATGAACAATGCAAATTGCTTATGTTGATACATAATACTCTCTTAAAAACTATAAACTAATGTCGCACTTAGTTCTGAATCAAACTTTAACTTATCGTCTTCCGGCTTAGAATTATAACGATATAAATAAGTAAACTTTAATGATACAGCGCCCATTAGTTGGCTGATCAATGATGTTTCTGACTTTAATCGTGAGTTTAATCCTGACAATGATTGCTCAATACTTAAATCTTGATTGAAACGTGTTCGAGTCGAGACAGTTCGCTCCCACTGCAGTGCTAAACGTAATAAATAGCCGGTTTTGGTTTTGTCTTGCTCATCTTCAAGCTCAGCATCATCTTGTGCTACCGAGCGGTATAAACCAGGCCCTATATCAAAATCAACTTGGTTTTTTACCCCTTGATACAAACGGTTACCATAACCTGCCGCAAGTGTGCTTTTAAACTCAAGACCACTGAATTCATCTTCTTCATAATCACCATACATAAAGAATGAGGCATTTTTTACCCCTACTTTATAGTTGCCCTGCGCAGAGAAAAATATACGGTTTGCCGAGACTTCATCATTGCCAGTGGTGTCGTTACGATCACGTTTATATAAACTATCTATCTTGAATTGATTACGCCAATTCTCAAGATCTTGATATAAGTTACCTTTGAACTTAAAACTGGTCGAATTAGTATTACCGCGACTAACAATAAATCCAAATTCAGTATCGCCGTATAATAGTTCGCCTTGATGGATTTTATGGATCTCTTCATCTGAGAGCTGACCATACTCATGAAAGTCTTCAAAAGGATCAACCGCCCAGACTCTAAAGCTAAGCAGACAGCCCAACAACAGCAGTAACCTAATCACTGTTCGCTCACTGTGTTGATATTTAAAACAAGGCTGTTTTCACTAAGATACTGCATCGAGATTATTCGCTATCTTTCCATAATATATGACAAAACGGCGCGTCTTTATCACGGCTAATCAAAATTTTAGCAAATAAAATATCTTGATTATCGAATTCAAGTCCCACTAACACCTGAATAAATAATTCTGGCTCTATTTCTAATGCGACAAAATCTTGCCATTGGTCATCAGGCTCACCTTCTTCAATAAAGCCAAGCTCTTCACGATGCTGGTTAAAATCATCAACATCTTGCTCACTAAGGTTATCTGGGGCTAACTCTAAAAAGATATCGTAAGCTTGATGCGTTACTTCTTCTTCACTGTATAAACGGGGTCCTGTCATTGCCATAAACCTTTCATGATGCTAATGCCAGATATAGTATCAAACCTCAGCAAATTTTTGACAAAAAAAAGCCAGGTTTCCCTGACTTTTTTTATACAGGGCTTATTTTACGTTTGCGTTGTCGCTGTGCCCTTTACTTTTTCGCGCATTGACTGCACCAAACTATAAAATAATGGCACCAGCAAAGTACCCAATATAGTCGCGGCTAACATGCCGGCTAGCACAGTGACACCAAGCGATACGCGGCTTCCAGCACCCGCGCCAGTTGCAAATACTAACGGTAATACACCTAATACAAATGAAAGAGCAGTCATTAATACCGCACGAAACCTCATTTTGGCTGCACTAAGAGCCGCATCAAAAATACTCTTGCCGGCAAGCCGTTCTTCCATCGCAAACTCTACAATCAAGATTGCAGTTTTGGTCGACATACCTATAAGCAGTACTAACCCCACTTGTGCATAAATATTATTTTCCATACCCAGTACGTATAACGCTAACATTGCGCCAAACATCGCCAGTGGAATTGCGGCTATAACTGAAAAAGGGATCGTCCAACTTTCATATTGTGCAACCAAGAACAAGTAAACAAAGATAACGGCCAAAGCAAATAGCAACGGTGCCATATTGCCAGCTTCAATTTCTTGTTTAGATTGCCCTGCCCATTCAAATACATAGCCATTAGGTAACTGCTTAGCTAGCTCTTCCATGGCAGCTATTGCATCACCACTTGAGAACCCCGCAGCTGCTTGACCACTGATACTCGCACTACGATATAAATTAAAGTGCTTAAGGGTTGTTGGCCCAAGAATTGGTTCAAGTTTAGCAAGTGTCGTTAATGGCACCATGTCGCCTTCATTATTACGCACAAAATAATGCTGTAAGTCGGAAGGATTTTTACGGAACTCACTCTCAGCTTGCATGATTACTTTATAAGTACGACTAAACTGATTGAAATCGTTAATATATAATGAGCCGAGCTGGGCTTGGAGCGTTAAGAATATGTCACTTAATGCAACCCCTTGAGCCTTTGCTTTATTGCGATCTATCTCTAAAAAGTACTGCGGTACATTTGCTCTAAAAGTACTGTACACATTACTCAAGCTTGGATGTTGGTTCGCTTCATATACCAGACCATTAAGTACTTGCGCCAATTCAGTCGGATCCCGACCTTCACTGTCTTGTAGGCGAAACTCAAAACCAGCGCTATTACCTAAACCAGGAATTGGCGGCGGGTTAAATACCATTATCTGCGCATCTGGCATGGCCCACATTTTTCCCATCAAACGACCAATCACTGACTTTAAGCCTAGTTCAGCACTAGTGCGTTCTTCCCAGTCTTTTAAAATAACAATACCTAAAGCATTATTTGAGCCCGCCCCGCCAATCAAAGAAAAACCGGATACCGCAATAAAATCAGTTGCTGCAGGTTCTTGTTTAATAATGTCACCTATTTTATGCATCACATCAGCAGTGCGACCAGAAGCCGCCGCATCTGGTAATTGCACATCTACAAACACAAAACCTTGATCTTCGGCTGGCACAAATCCTGTTGGAACGCTTTTAGCCAGCCAGCCTGCCACCACAAAAATAACTAAGGCAAAAATACCCACTCGTGCCGAGCGTTTTAAAACAAAGTGGATGATTTTAGAATAGATGGAAGTTGATTTAACAATGCCTTGCTCGACTGGCGCCAGCCATTTTATCGGTTTCATTGACTTTTCTGTTAACAATAGCGCACATAAAGCTGGACTTAGGGTTAATGCGTTAACCGATGAAATTAATACCGCAAACGAAATCGTTACAGAAAACTGCTTATAAAGCTCCCCGGTAATACCAGGCATAAAGCCTACAGGCACAAATACGGCTAATAACACCAAAGTGGTCGCAATAATAGGCCCGGTTACTTGCTCCATCGCTTTAGTGACAGCCTCTTTAATCGGCAGCTTTTCTTCTTTGAGGATCCGCTCAACATTCTCAATTACAATAATTGCATCATCTACCACAATACCGATCGCTAGCACTAAACCAAATAAGGTGATTAAGTTAATTGAGTAACCCATAGCCATCATAAAAGCAAACGTCCCCACTAACGATACTGGAATGGCAATAGTTGGAATAAGTGTCGCGCGCCAGTTTTGTAAAAACAAAAACACCACTAAAACAACTAGGCCAACTGCTTGAAATAATGTAACAATCACTTCTTCGATTGAGCGATTGATAAACTCTGTCGTATCGTATGGTATTGAGTATTCAACACCATCTGGTAATTGCTTAGCAAGCTCTGCCATGGTGGCTTTTACATCACTTGCCACTTGCGTTGCGTTGGCATCGGTTAATTGGTAAATAACTATAAAAGCGGTATCTTGCTGATTTAACTTAGCGTTAATACTGTAATCAGCTGAGCCAAGTTCGATGCGGGCAATATCAGTTAAACGTACAAAGTTACCATCTTGATTAGCACGAATAATTGTTTGGCCAAACTCTTCTGGAGTTTTTAAACGCCCTTTAGCTTGAATTGAATATTCAAACTGCTGACTTGGTAAACTCGGTGCAGCACCTAATTTACCAGCTGCCACTATGGTATTCTGCTCTTGTAATGCTGCTCTAACTTCGCCTACTGTCAGCCCTAACGCCGCCATTTTATCTGGACGTAACCACAATCGCATTGAATAGGTTTTCTCACCCATAACCTCAGCCGATGCCACGCCTTTAATTCGTCCCAGCGGTTCCGTTAAGTAATTTGTTGCATAGTTACTTAAAAAAATAGCATCAATGTTTGCTTGGCTAGAATACAAGTTAATACCCAATAACATTGAACTGGATTTTTTCTTAACCGATACACCTTGGCGTGTTACTTCGCTGGGTAATCCTGGTTCAGCTAACGCGACACGGTTTTGTACATTGACTTGAGCAATATCAGTATCCGTGCCCACCTTAAAGTATGCAGTTATCGTAGCAGTGCCATTATTGCTGGAGCTAGACTCGATATACATCATATCTTTGACACCATTAACTTGCTCTTCAATGGGTCTGACCACAGACTCTTCCACTATTTGCGCACTGGCGCCAGGGTAAACTGCGGTGATCTGTATTTGCGGTGGAGTAATCTCGGGATACATATTAACTGGCAGCAAACCCATGGAAATCAAACCCGCTAGCGTAATCACTATCGAAATAACGAGGGCAAATTTAGGCCGCGCGATAAACGTTTTACTTATCATGTGCGTTTCCTTTAGTTTGCAGCGTCTGATTGACTAGAAATTGTACCAGTGGTGTGATCGACCTTTTTTTCAACTGGTTTAACTTCGACCCCTTGACGTACTTTTTGTAAACCTTCAACAATCACTTGCTCACCTTCTTCAAGGCCCGATTGAACGACCCACATCGCATTAATGCGCCGTCCTAGTTGCACAATGCGCGTAGCAACTTTGTTATCTTCACCCACCACGAGTACAAATTTACCTTGTTGATTTTCTTGTACTGCTGCTTGAGGAATAAGTGCTTGTAATTGCTTATCTTTACTTTCAACAATTAAGGTGACAAACAAGCCTGGCATTATAATGTTTTGTGGATTGGCAAATGTCGCTCTTAATTCAACTGTGCCAGTACTGCGATCAATTTTCGTATCGGCAAAATCTAACTGCCCTTTAGCCCCCAAGTCCGAGTTATTTGGCAAACGCAGGGATAAATCGATTGGTACATTTTGAGGGTTATTAGCACTGTCTTGATGTTTTTGACGATAACTAATGTAATCACCTTCTTCGACCTGGAAGTTAACATAAATTGGATCCACATCGGTCAATTCCGCTAGTTCATTTGAGGAAGGACTCACAATATTGCCTACATCGTAATTAACCTTACCAATACGCCCTGCAAACGGCGCTTTTATCTCGGTGTAACTTAAATTTAATTTTGCTTTTTCAAGGCTTGCCCTTGCTGAGATAACAGCCGCAGCAGCTTGCTCATACTTAGTGGTTAATTTATCTAAATCAGATTGTGAGATAAACCCTTGTGCAGCAACTTCTTTACCGCGTTTTAAATCGCGAGATGCGCCATCTTCGCCAGCAAGCTTACTTTTTAAGTCCGCTTCAATTTCAGCAACAGAAGATTGATATTCACTTGGATCGATTCTCAGTAGTAGCTGTCCTTTTTCAACAAATGAGCCTTCATCAAAATGACGCTCTATTAATTCACCCTCAACACGAGCGCGAATTTTCACTTCCTGATGAGCTTCCGTGCGAGCAACAAACTCTCGATAATTCCCCACCTCTTGGGTAACAACATTAAATACTGAAACCGCAGGAGGCGGAGCGACTTGTTTAGTAGCATTATCATCTGAGCAACCAGCTAAAAAAGCGATTAATGTTGTACCAACAACCCCTTTGATCGCTAATGACATGTAAGTTCCTAAAATGCTAGGCGTGAACCTTTTTAGCATGGTTTATCTCCTTAGTAGCTGCGCGCACTACCTTTATATGTTTATTTTAAATTGTGTTTAAACGCCAAGTTACGTTCAGAGGCTATTATGGGTCGATCATATAACAAGCCACCCGATTAAAAATATAGACCACTTTGTGATCATTTGTATCTGAGGTTCACAATAACAGGCTATAAAATAGCTTGCTTTTCAAACAAGAAAGCCACGCTTTACATCAATTCAATTAGCTCGTAAGCTAAACTGAAACAGGTCAGAGGAGTTGACATGATTAATTTTGAAACACAGCAGGCAATCGCCTTCGTTACATTATCCCGAAAAGATAAACAAAATGCGTTGAATTTTGTCATGTTCAAACAGCTGACAAGTATCATTAAAAAAATTAAAAAAGACCCGACTATCCGCGCTGTCGTTATTCAAAGTGATGGTGAGCATTTTTGTGCTGGACTGGATGTTGCTGCCGTTATGAAAAGTCCCATAAATATTGCCAAGTTGCTATTTAAATGGTTACCGGGTAACTGTAATTTAGCGCAGCAAGTTGTGCTGGGTTGGCAATCACTAAGTGTGCCGGTATTCGCAGTCGTCCAAGGTAATTGCTTTGGTGGTGGCCTGCAAATAGCTCTTGGGGCTGATTATCGGATTGTGCACCCAGATGCTAAATTAGCCATTATGGAAGCGCGCTGGGGACTATGCCCTGATATGGGTGCAAATGTTGTACTACCTAGCTTACTAAAACGTGACGATGCCATGTGGCTTGCCAGTCATGCAGATCCTATTAGTGCTGATAAAGCGCTGCAATTAGGGTTAATAACCGAAGTAAATGCGGATCCAAAGCAACGCTGTTTAGCAATGATCAATACCTTATTAGCTCGCTCACCGGATACTTTAGCGGCAATCAAACGCGTTACCCAACAAAGTTTTAACACTCCAAGAAGACAAATTTTAGCAAAAGAAACCATTAGCCAAATTCGTCTGCTTATTAACAGTAATACAAAAAAGGCCATTGCAAAAGCCAAAGGCGCCGACAACATCGAGTATCAAAATAGTAAACGTTGGTAACAAATTCACTTAATATCAACGCTAAGCAATAAGTCGCATAGTTTTCAACAAGCAAATATGCTGAAGTATAATACGACCTGTAGTGAGTAAATAATCAATGGATCCCCGAACTGTGCTAAAAAAAATCTTCCCTTATTTACTCAGCAGCTGTTTGATTTTGGGTTGTTTGGCTATAGCAAAAATAATCATGCACTGGCTGCAAGGCAGCTTTCCAGCCCCCCTATTAGCGATGCTAATGCTGCTTACGTTACTTTTAACAAACGTAGTGAAAGAGCATCACTTAGCTCCCTGTGCTAAGCCATTATTAAATGTCATGCCGCTTTTTTTCATCCCTGCAGGGGTTGGTTTTATCGAACACCTTGAAATCATCGCCCTGCAATGGCAATTTCTCAGTGCAGTTTTCATTTTGGTGCCATTGACCAGCTTACTGCTTATCGCAGCAGTGATCAGTGTATTTAAAGGCAGGATTGAACATGATTGATCTATGGTGGTTAAGTATTCCTGTAATTATCACGCTGTTTTTAGGGTTAAGGAAGCTCAATACAACCATTAACAATCCTTTATTAAAAGCGCTGACTAATCCCGTTTTTATCACTATTACGCTTATAGCCATATTACTAGTGAGTTTTTCACTGCCTTATTCGCAATTTGCTAGCCATAGCCAGCTATTAAGCTATTTACTGGAGCCTGCCATTGTTGCGCTTGCATTACCGCTATATCAACAATTTGTGCATATACGAAGAAATCTCTTGCTGATTGTTGGCTGCTGTAGTCTGGGCATAATCAATGCCACTGTGGTTGCAACCTTACTCAGTGCTGCATTTAATGTGCCTACACAATTAGCAGCATCTGTTGCCGCTTTATCGGTCACTACTCCCATTACTCTGCTAGTCACTGATTCACTCGGAGGCATCGCTTCGCTGGCAGCTGCGATGGTGATTTTTATCGGCTTATTAGGTGCTTTGTTCGCGCTACTTATTCTTCGTCAGGTGGGCATTTATAACCATCAGGCACAAGGCGTTGCGATTGGTACTGCATTTCATGCAATAGGCACCGCCGCCGCACTTGTTGAGCATCCGCGTATTGGTGCATTTGCTTCAGTGGCAATGGCATTGAGCGCATTACTTACCGCTTTAATCGTACCATTACTTTATCCTTTTTTGAGTCAAGCTCTGCTATGATGAAATAGTTTAACCACTTTATTTATGGATAATAGATGATCAGTACAGAAATCCAACAAGTTGAAAAATACTACACCATGATCACTGAGTACCTCGTTAAGTACAGCATGCAATTAGTTGGCGCATTGTTGATCTTGATTTTTGGTTTGTGGGTGGCACAAAAAATATCTAAGATGATTGCCGCTTTAATGGCGCGTAACAATATTGATATTACTCTCACTAATTTTGTCAGTAATGTAGTGAAAGTATTGTTTATCGTTATGTTCATTATTATTGCGCTAGGTAAAATTGGCATAAGTGTCACACCTTTTGTTGCTGCAATTGGTGCCGCTTCTCTTGGCGCTGGTTTAGCATTGCAAGGGATGTTATCAAATTATGGCGCAGGCTTGGCTATTATTGCCACCCGCCCCTTTATTGTTGGTGACACGATTGAAGTTAAAAATGTCAGCGGTCAAGTAAAAACCATTGAGTTAGGCTACACCATTTTGATCAACGAAGAAAAAGTCGAAATTACTATTCCTAACAAACATATCGTTGGCGAAATACTACATAACTCATTTAATTATTCATTGGTCAAAGGTGAAATTGATATTGCCTATAACGCCACTGCTGAGCATGCTATAGAGCTTATAGAAGACGTATTGAAAGACCATGAGTTAGTCGCAAGTGAACCGCTATCACAAGTTGGCATTGAACGGTTTGCTGAAAGTGGAGTAACAATTAGTTACCGCTACTGGGTGCCGACAACGAAAATAATTGAAACCAAGCTGGCCGTAAACGGTGGCGTATATAGTGCGATTCAAGGTGCGGATATTGAAATTCCATTCCCACAACGAATTGTCACAATTAACCAACAAAGTATTGATAGCTAAGCTAGCAATACTGCAAACAAGGGAGCTAATTGCTCCCTTTATTTATACTACATATTAACTTCATTAAAACTTATAGCGCACATTCGCAGTTACAGTTCTGCGTTGACCATAGAAGCAATCTCCACGCGCTAAACATGATGTAATCACTGTTTTATCCGTTAAATTTTGCGCTTGTAAACTAAAACTATAGTCATCAAAATCATAACCAATCATAGCGTCAAATAAAGTATAGTTATCCGTTTTAATAGGATCATTTAAAACTATATTATTCATTTCAACATAGGCACTTCCATCTGATGTTTCACCAACGTATCGTGCTCCAAAACCCATTTTAAAGCCGTTCAATGACTCAGGTCGCCAAGTACTCCAAATAGATGCTTGCTGATCTGGCAAGGCACTTAACTTTGCACCATCTTCACCAAGAGTATTACTTTGACTAACATAGCCGTCAGTGTATGCATAAGATGCGTAAACATCGACTGTATCCCACGCTAGCTGTGCTTCTAATTCAATACCTTTAACAGTTACCTCACCTTGCTGAACTTGTCCATTAGGGTCAATAAGATTTGTATTACCCACCTGTTCAGCTGGTAAGCTGGTGGTGCGATTTTGCTCTACAATATGATATACGGCGGCCGTAAGTAGATGCTCTGTACCTGCTGGTTGATATTTTAAACCCGCTTCAACTTGCTCACCCGTTTTTGGTTCGAATGCTTTACCGTAAGCATCTTGACCTATTAATGGTTCAAATGATTCACTATAACTTGCATACGGTGAAACCCCTGAGTCAAATAAATACATCAAGCCTAAACGACCGGTGGTCGCATACTGTGACTCACTTTTGCCGTTTTCAGGGTTTGTTGTTGCTTTATCGCGACGTAATGCTGTTGAGACTATCCACTTATCAGCAATTTTCATACTGTCTTGAATATATAAGCCAGTTTGATAAACCTTTGACGAGTCATAATCAACGATATCATCTACCGTTGGTAAATTAGCGACTTGGCCATATTTCGGGTTAAATAAGTCTAGCGTGCCAGCGAGTCCAGAAACAGAGTCGTTATCGGTATAAGCATTTTGATAATCAAGCCCCATCACTATTGTGTGCTCAATATTACCGGTTATTATATTGCCATGAAACTGGGCATCACTGGCAATAGCCCGCGAATCAGCGGAGCTAAGATAAGACACTCGCTTGACGCTGCGCCCATCTTCTAAAAATTTAGGTGGCCAACCATAAATCGTATGATAATCAGCATGACTATCGGTGTAACGCGCAGCTAGTTTAAACTGCCAATCAGCATTAATATTTTGCTCTAAAATCGCAGTGATTGACGCTTGCTCAGTATCATAACGATCAAAACCCGGCTCAGAAACAAAACTGTTTGATGGAATTTTGCCGTTTTCGTTTTCTAAAATGGTGCCTGAGTGAGGTAAGAACGAGGTACTCGTGCCTGATTCATTCTTTTGCCAATTAGTTAATAGCGTTATTTTTGTATCATCAGTGGCATACCAGGTTAATGATGGAGAAAACACAATACTGTTATCTGGCACATAATCGGTTTGGGTATCACTCTCTCGCCATAAACCAATTACTCGCCCTTGTAATGAAGCATCATCATTTAATGCACCGGTAATATCTCCCGCAACTTGTTTGCGCGAGTAATTACCAACTTGCCCCCAAAGCTGTCCTGATGTTTCAGCTTCTGGTTTTTTACTGACTAAGTTAACAATCCCGCCAATTGACCCCTGTCCATAAAGTACTGAGCTCGGCCCTTTGAGTATTTCAATTTGCGACAATCCATAAGGGTTAGTACGAACATTATTATAACTACCATACAACGATTTTAAGCCATCTAAGTATTGTACGGGCGACACACCACGAATAACCGACCAATCGCCACGGGTATCAACACCGTATGGACCATTATATAAACCAGACACATAACCAATTGCATCTTGAATAGTTAGTGCGCCTAAATCTTCAATTCGCTCTTGCGTTAAAACTGAAACAGACAACGGAGTTTCAATAATTGGCACGTCTGATTTTGCACCAGACGCACTCATGTATGAAATCAAACCTCGTTGGCTTTTTACCGTAATAACTTCTAAATCGTGATCTTCACTCACAGCATGCTGTTCGGCAACAGCATTAGAAGGATTTAACAGTGAAAGAAGAGTCAAAGATAAAATACTTAACGGTGTATTTATTCCACTTAACTGCATTAATATTCCTTAGGACAAATTGAAATTGAAGGTAGTTTAATAGTACAATTATTGAAATGCAATATGAATGATAACAAATATCATTAACAATAGGTTTCACTATGGCTAAAGTAAGCAAGCGATTTTGGTTTCAATTACATGGCTGGTTCTCATTGCCTGTATGGGTTTTATTCTGTTTTATTTGTATTACAGGCACTCTCTCTGTAGTGAGTCATGAGCTTACCTGGTTAACCAACCCTGCTGCTCGAGCAAGTAATCCTAACAATTTGCCTGCAAAACCAATCGATGAATTAATAGCAGCAGTAGAACAACAACATCCAACTGCTGATATCACATCAGTATTGGTGTATGAACCGTATTTAGTAAACGCTATTATTTTTACAGATCACAATAAACCCCAAGCAATTGCCTACGTAAATCAGTACACAGGGCAAATACAAGCAGTTAATCAAGACATCACCTTTATTGGTTTTATGCGCGCGTTACATGGTTGGCTGTTGTTTCCATGGCAATCTGGTTATAGCGTCGGTTATTATCTTGTATCTGCAATGGCAATAGTCATGTTTGGCGCATTAGTCACCGGGCTGATTATTTATAAAAATTTCTGGCGTGCTTTTACTCAGCCTAAATTGCGCTTTAATCAAGGTAAAAAAACCTTACTAAAAGATTTACATAGCTTGGCTGGCGTCTGGTCTATGTGGTTTTTACTCATTATGAGCTTAACGGGGTTTTGGTATTTAACTCAAGCAATTATGTGGCATAACGAAATTGATATTGAAGAGCATCCGCCGCTGGTAAGCATAGCTGATTTGCCCACCTCTAAAACGGTACCGGCCATCAGTCTAAGTCAGGCTCTACAGCTCACTAAGCAGCAGTTTACTGACTTTGAACCTCATTACATCATGTTCCCAGAACATAGCCGAGGCATGTACAGTATCAGCGGCTCGAACAACACTATTTTCTATGATGACTATGCGTTCTCAACGACGATAAATCCTTGGACAGGCGAATTAGCACAGACTAAAAGTCCCGGATCAATGAACGCTCTACAAACTATTTCTCATATTGCAGACCCTTTGCATTACGGCACAATTGGCGGGATCTGGACCAAGCTAGTTTGGTTTATTTTTGGCGTGATCTTAAGCGGTATGTCTATTACAGGCTTTATGATGTGGCGTAGTAAGTTAGCTAAGACAACAAAGGCGCAGCTGCTAACGACTGACTATATTCAGGAGGCACAATAATGGCGCGACTTAAAAGTACTTGGTGGCAACGCTATAAGTATCTACTACATGCTAGTATTTTAATTTTACCATTTTGGTTTTTATATCAATCAATGATTCTCATATTTCCTGACTCATGGGGCGAGCAAACAATGGGAGAGTTTACCCTTGCACCCATGCCACTTAATATGGCACCCCCCTATAGCCACCATGGTGAATACGTTAAAGATTTTATGGTAATGTTTAATAAAGGAAAAATAGCAGATGTACGCCAAGGTTACATGAATATTGGCCCCACCCCATTACCACTTAGTCAGTTATCAAAAGCCGATGAAGGTATTTTACATGGCACGCGTCATGGTCAACATGTGCACGCTATTGCACCAAAATTAATAACCAGCAAAGATAAGGCATGGATCACACTCCAAACGTGGCAAGGTGAATTGCTAGTTCAAAGCTGGGAAATTCCAAGCCAGTTTATTAACTAACAACAATGGGGAGCAAAACATGCTCCCACGCCCACCCAGACCCAACTTTTATTTAACTTAAATCACCATTTATCTTTACAAAAGTAATAATATAATAAAGTGTTATAATTAACCTTTTAAAGGTTACACCGTTGAGCTGCTCGTCGAATGCTAAATTTGCTTTAGCTATCGGATCATACACACACAGTACTTTGGAGATAAAATGAAATTTTCCACACAACTACTTTGCTGGCTTAGTTTAGCCGCCAATCCATTTTTTAATAATGCATTCGCTATCGATAATGGCGTCTATACCATAAAATCAAAATATAGCGCCAAATTTGTCGAAGTTGCCAATGCATCAACAGCTGATGGCGCGAATATTAGCCAATGGGCTAATACCAATCACGATACCCAACGCTGGCTCATTACTCAGGTTGAAAATAATAACTACTCTGTATAAACCTTAACAGCGGTAAAGCAATGGAGGTCTTTGAGTGGTCAACTAATGATGGCGCAAACGTAGTGCAATATGACTATAGCGCTGGCGCAACCCAGCATTGGCAAATTAATAACGAAGGCAACGGCTATGTGAGCTTTATCAATGCCAATAGCCAAAAAGCACTCGACCTGTATGACTTTGACGGCAATGACGGGGCTAATATCAGCCAATGGGCATACAATGGCAGTGATGCACAGCTTTGGCAGCTCAATAAACTCGCCAACGTAGAATCCGCTCCCTTTGATCCTTCAACTACCAATGGCGCAACGGATCATTGGCCATTAACCGGTAGTTTAGTCACTCACGATCCAACCATCAGTTACGAAAATGGTACGTGGTGGATATTTCAAACTGGGCCTGGCATCGCTGGAAAGTGGTCAAATGATGGCGTAGCATGGAATGATGCGGCAGCGATTTTTCCTAATGGCTTAAATTGGTGGTCTAACTATGTGCCTGAACACGATGGCATTGATGTTTGGGCGCCTGAACTTAAAAGTTACAATGGCCGCAGCTGGCTTTATTATGCAATATCAACCTTTGGCTCGCGTGTTTCGGCAATTGGTTTAACCTCAGCAAGTAGTATCTCTGCCGGTAATTGGCGTGATGATGGTTTAGTGATAAACACCACCAACAGCAATAACTACAATGCGATTGACCCAGATTTAGTCGTCGCCAAAGATGGTGCGCCATGGTTAACATTCGGTTCGTGGAATTCAGGTATCAAGTTAATGCGGATCAACCCAATAACGATGAAACCATTTGGTGAGCTCTATTCCCTTGCTAGCCGCTCAGGTGGCATTGAAGCACCAACGATCATCTATCGCCAAGGATACTACTACCTATTTGTATCTGTTGGTAAATGTTGCGCAGGAACCGATAGCACCTATCGTATCGCATATGGGCGTGCAACGGATATTCGTGGTCCTTACTTAGACAAGAATGGCAACAATATGCTCTCTGGTGGTGGCAGTATTTTAGATGCTGGTAACAGCCAGTGGGCCGGACCTGGCGGCCAAGATATTCTTAATACCGATGTAATGGTTCGCCATGCTTATGATAAAGGTGACAACGGTGTGCCAAAACTATTGATCAGCATACTAAATTGGGACTCAAATGGTTGGCCAAGATTTTAAACCAGCCAACTTAACAACATTTATAAAGCGTGTAATAACGCGCTTTATAAAAAACGCTCCATGATAGCGGAGGCGATTTGCGTAGCTATTCCACATCCCCACATATATGCACGTTGGATCGGGTAACCTCTAAAAATCCAACGCTTTCTAACATGATTAAAATTACTTAAATAATCAGCTTTGGCATCTGGCAGAGGTTGATCAGCAAGCTTTGCCCATGCTTTATAAACACCCGACATATCTGCACCACGCATAAATTGCTGTAACCAGCGAGGAAATCGCGCGTATCGTATCGTCGACTGAAAATCGATGATATACGGTTTACCATCATCACTACAAAGCACATTACCCAAATTGCGCAAATCTAAATGTACAACTCCTCGGCGATGCATTAATGCAACCAGTCGTTCAAAATCTTTAAAAAAACTAACGGGTAGCACTTCTTTTTGTTGTACTAACTGTTTAAGTGGTGTGCCTGTAATATAGTCATAGGCAACAGCAATCGGCGATAATCGTAAAAATCGCCCACTCACTCCAGTTATGCCAGCTAAACGAGCCAGCCCTTTATACTCTTGATTCACCGACAAAGGCGCAAAGGTTTTTCTGATCCACCAAGGGCTATGTTGAAAATCTTTAATTACTAAATCGAGTTGCTGATCGGTATAACGATAGACAATAGCATTTGCAAAACGTCCAGTATGAACAACATTTAAATTTTCGGCTGCAAACTGATGTTCTGGAAATTGCTGCTGTAACTGCATTAATAAAGTAGCTTCGATCATAACACCCTGCGATTTGTTAAATATAAATGCCTAGGCAACTATATTATCAAATCTCTGCACTCACAGCAATATAACCCTTAGCTAGATTTACGATTTCAAATTATGAATTGCTCTAAATAACAGCTTTGCCAACAGTTTTTTCTCATCATCAGAAAAGTCGATTAGTGCTGTGCGGTAAATATTATTCACAATAGGGAGTATTTCAGGGTAAAGCTGTTGGCCTTTTTCAGTAAGGCATAATAGCGTAGAGCGGCGATCTTCTGCGGATTGTTGTTTTGCAACTAAGCCTTTTTCTTCTAAACGAGACAACAAACGGCTCATCGCGCCACGATCATAAACCATATGCTCACATAGCTCTGCCAAAGTATGCACTTTGCCTCGAGCTAATAGCACCACAACAATATATTGCGCCGAAGTTAAATCCATTGGCGTAAGGCCAGCATCTAGATGGGTTACTAAATTTGACCGTAAATAAGCAACTAACCGACCCAGATCTTGAACGGGATCAAGATCATCAATACAACATTGTACAAGTGAAGCGGATTCTTTCATAAATTCTCAAAAACTGCGTGAAGGTCACTCATTGACCGTTAATAGCTATAATAATTCAATCAAACATAATTGCGTAGTGACACCTAATTAGTGTAGCGTCGAACAAGCTAACTAATGTTATTGAGGAATACATGCAAAGTAAACAACGAGATGTTATCAAGTATATTGCCATACTTATACTGCTACTACTTTGCTGGTCAAAGCAATTTAACAGCTATGTCATGGATTTTCTTGACCAAACCTTAGTGCAGTCATCATTAGTTTATGCTTCTGCACGCAGTGTTAACGGCATTATTTCTTTATTACAGTCGGCTGAAGTCGGTATTGGTATAGCAAGCATAGCGCCTGCGCAATTGCTTGATCCGGTGAACGATTTAGCCGAATACATTGCCGATGCGATGCGCATATCATTAGGCTCACTGTTTATCCAGCGGATTTTATTTACTATTTCATCAGGGGTATTTTTTAGCGCCTTGTTTACCGCCGGCGTCATTAGTTATTTAGTCTGTGATTATTTTGGGTATTTAAAACAGCTTAAAGGAAAGTTACTAGCCAGCCTGATTTTAGTGCGGTTTTTAATTCCATTTGTAGTACTTGCAACTGGGCTTGCCAGCCAAGCCTTTCTAGATGAAGAAATTAATTATCAAAATCAATATGTTGAAAAGACCGTTGACACACTTAGCGTACAGGCTAATGCGACCTCCACATTATCAGCACAACTGAGCGCAAAAATTAATAGTGACAAGCAAACAACCCTCGATGAACTCGAACTTATTGCCGTTCAGCAACAGCAATTAAAAGCAATTATTACAGATAACCAACAGCAGCTTGAGCAATTAAATAAGCAAATTGATGCCATTCAAACGACCCGCAGTTTAGCCGAAAAACTCACCTTAACAGAGCTTCCCGAGGCTAAACCATTACTGCAAAAACAGCGCGAGTTAAAGCAACAACAAGCATCTATCAACAATCAGTTCGCCGCGTTATATCAACAGAAAGCTCAGCTGCAACAACAGCTGCATGATTATAACGACCAACTAGCAGGTAATTCTGGCAATTTAATCAGCAAAGTCGTTGATACCGTTACCACTGGCATTACCGATATGGCTAATTCTTTAGAGGGCTTATTTATTGAATTTTTAAACTTAGTGTCGTTACTAATCATCAAATTATTTATTATGCCTTTGCTATTCTTATATTTATTTAGTAAAGCATTTAAAGCTATTTGGCAACGTTCCGTGCTACAAGCATTAGCGCAAATGAAAACAGAAATACACACCGCCATCACAGAAAAATAACCGCTATATCATGCTTAGGGTCACATCAGCTCAGCATGAAAGCGATGCCCTAATGCGCCATTTAAAAACTAAAAATTAAAAATAAAAACAAATAAAAACATATAGATAAAATAAAAAGCATTGAATAAAAGGAAACCTAAATAGCTTTACTCTCACTGCAGAAGTCTTTCTTTTGTCACGGTTTTGTCATAAAAGTTATTTAGCTTGCATCGCATACATAGCTAACTTAGGACTTTACTTGTGCCAACACTTAAACCACTTGCTTATGCACTGAGCATATTAACACTCACAGCAACATTAGGCGCTTGCAGCAGCCAAGATGTTAATTCCACTCAACCAAACCAAACTACACTAAAGCTTAACAGCACACCATTTTGGCAACAAAATAATATTCAAGGATCGCAAGCTGCTTGGCTTTTTGATGATGTATGGTTACTAGCCAGTGAAAGCCAAGGCTTAATTGTTGTAGAGCAAAATAAACAACATAGCGAAGTACTTAAAGCGGGTAACTTTGAAACTCTGTCAGTGCGTACTATTGGCGATAATCGCTTTTTAGTAACCAGTATTGATAACGAACGTGATCTGGTTGCCGTTTTCACCCTAACTCAAAGTAACGGCAACTGGCAACTAACGGAGCACACACCGATTGTTGCACCGCAAGCAAAACCTGAAGCGGTCTGCCTATTTAACAATCACAATACGGGGAGTATTTCTGCTTTTGTTGCTGATGTTCGCGGCTTAATGCGCGAAACCTTAATTTATAACTTTGCCACAGAGCAAACCACTAACATGGCGGTCCGAGAATTTGCCGGTGTAAATGAAGCTGCGGGTTGTGCGGTTAATGATGTAAGCCAGCAATTATTTATCAGTGAAGAAGAACTTGGCATTTGGCAAATGAACGCCAATGCAGAATCTTCAGCGAGTAAACAACCCCTTACCATGGTTGCTCCCTTTGGTGAACTGGCCAGCGGTATTGGCGCATTAACCACCAGCACTGATGGCAGCCTCTGGTTTACTAGCAGCAGCAATAACACCCTATACCGATATAATCCAGAGCAAGGTATACAACAAAAGTGGCGTGTCTCTGGAGATCTCAGTATTGGTTCTGTGGTAATTGATAATAACGCCACTACTGCTCAAGCCATTATGTATGACGATGAAAGTGGCGCGTACCGCAGCAGCCAGTTAATTTTAGACCCAATCACCAGTACGACAAAAACCAACACCACCACTGCAAAAACAGCACATGTGTATGCAAACGTGCAAACGACACCAGTTGCAGCATTTGGTGATGCCGCAGACGATCCAGCCATCTGGGTGCATCCAACCGACGCCGCTAAAAGCTTGATCATTGGCACCGATAAACGTCGCGGACTGATGATCTATAACTTAGCTGGAGAGCAAATTCAAAGCCTTGACGTAGGTAGAGTTAACAATGTTGACGTTCGTCAAAGTAGTAATATCAACAACCCAACTCACACTCTAATTGCAGCCAGTAACCGTAGTGAAAATAGCATTAGTTTGTTCACTGTCGACATACAAAACAGCGTACACCACTTAGGTAGCGTGGCTACCAATTTGAGTGAGATTTATGGCTTATGCATGTATTCATCGAAATCAGGTGACTATGTATTTGTGAATGATAAATCAGGGTTATATCAGCAATATAAAATAACCAGCCAACAGCAACAAGTCTCGGGCAAACTGGTGCGCGAATTTAATCTACCTAGCCAACCAGAAGGCTGTAGTAGTGACGATAAAAATGGGGAACTTTTTGCCGGTGAGGAAGACGCTGGTATTTGGTTTATCCAAGCAGAGCCTGATTCACAGCAAGCGCCTATTTTATTGCAATCCGTGAATGAAATGCTAGTTGATGATGTAGAAGGTATGGAGATTTATCATGGTAAAGACGAGCGCTTATTAGTGGTATCTAGCCAAGGTGACAATAGTTATGTCGTGTATCGCATAAATAAAGGTGAAAAACACCCTACCCTTGAGTTTGTCAGTAAGTTTAATATTCTTGCAAACTTAAATAACGGTATTGATGGCGTGTCAGAAACCGATGGCTTAACCGTTACAGCCAAACCGCTGCCTGGCTACCCTCTTGGCGTATTAATAGTGCAAGATGGCTACAATCGTATGCCACAGCAACCACAAAATTTTAAACTGGTGGATTGGCGCCAAGTACATTCACTTATCCATGGCGATGTTAAGTAAACTAAACAAATATAGCCGTCACTTGGCGGCTATATTACCGTTGTTAACCACCAAATAACTAACACCAACACAGTCAAACCAAGCATTGCTTTGGTTTTATGTTTTGTAATAATTCGCTCCGCTTGATTGCCAGCATAATACACCACCAGCGCCAGACCAAAATACCGAATTGAACGGGCAATAGTCGTCGCAATTAAAAACATTATTAATGAATATTTGGTGGCACCCGCTGCGAGCATAGCTATTTGAAAAGGAATTGGCACTATCCCCAACATTATTACAAACCAAAAACCTTGCTGCTGCATTTGTTGTTCTACGTGTTCAAACTGCTCTGGATTTGAAAAGGTATTGATCACCCAATCGCCAACCGCATCAAACAAGTAATAGCCAAGCGCGTAACCAAACAAAGCCCCAATAATACAGCCTAAAGTCGCCATTAAGGCGATTAGCCAAAGCTTTTCACGCCGCGCTTGCATCAACGGCACCAATACTGCTTCAAGAGGAATAGGAACTATTGTTGACTCTAAAAATGAAGCCGCCGTTATGCTGGTTAACATATGCTTTGAATCAATAAATTGTCGTGTTTTTTGCTTTAAGCGCTGCATAACAGCCATAGTATCACCTTGGTAGTGCTTATAAGTTATATTTATAAGCATATTGCAAGCTCAATACCAGCCTTGCATAATAAATAAGTGCATTGTTTTATAAGCATTTTTTAATAAATATTAACAGGAACAGGCAAATAAATTTAACTGATAGTGTAAAAACCCCCAATTAAAATTGTAAATTTTACTGTAATCAATCGCTTAGGGATTAAGCAATGTAATATTGGCTACGGCCACTATTTTTCGCTTTGTACAAGGCTTGATCAGCACGTTTAACTACCTCATTAAACGCTTCTTCTGGGGCCTTAAATGACACACCAATACCTACACTTACCGTTCGATTAGCAGCAAGTTCAATGGTATGTGCAAGTGATAGTAATTGCTCACTTAAATCGCAGGCTTTTGGTCGGTCATCGCCGGGCAGGTATATTGCAAACTCTTCACCACCTAAACGTGCAAAGACACTATTATTAGGTAAAGCTTTGGCATATAAAGATGATAATTCGATCAGTACTTGATCCCCCCTATCGTGACCAAACTGATCATTAATCACTTTAAAAAAATCGATATCAATAAGCAAAATTGTATACGGGGCTGATTGATTTTTTTGCATATATTGATAAAAAAATTGGCGGTTCGCTATTTGGGTTAAGTAATCAGTGATCAGCTCTTTTGATAACTGCTGCTGCACACTTGTTAAATCGCCTATAGTTAACTTTAAACCATAACAAGTAAACAACATGCCTGCAGTACGTAAAACATCCTCAACATAAATACCAATAAACAAAGGCTGGATCAGCACTTCATCAAGTAGATCAAAGGTTAAACCCGCTGACCACAATAATAAACCGATGCTTAAATTAACATAAGCAAAAACTGATAAGTTGGCCCTTTGGACAATGATAAAAATAGCCACCACAATTAATAGGTTAATTGCGTCGGTAAGTACACCATTAAAAAAAATACTGTTATCTAATTCAGGATAGAAATAAATATACGAGGTAACTATTAAAAACAGAGTAACTACAAATACAGCTGAAAACACGGGTTGTAAGGTGTTTTTTGCAGTTTGTTGTTGAAGTTTATTATCACTGTATTTCATACACGTTTCGCTGATTAAGTGAGCGCTATATTAAATAACGCTATCACAAGCTAATGAATATATAGCTTTTAAATACAACTGCCGTTTTATATCACTGGAGCTGATTTTTTAAGTTCCTAACACCAGCACCAACCTGAGTTTACACACCTAAACAAGGTATTTTAACCACAGCATTTTTTGTATTTTTTATTACTGCCACACGAACATGGATCATTACGTTGTGGTGTTTTTTCAAAAACTTGAGTAACAGGTTTATTAAGTACAATATCTAAAGGAGTAATATCTTCAGCAAGCGTACTATCAACACGAATATCTGCAAATAAATCATTAGCTATCAAAATAGCGTTTATTTCAAGCTCACGTGCAGCGCTTTGCACCTGTAAAACGAGCGGATTTTCTTCGCTACCAGGTTTTACTTTCGGTTTAGGCTGATAAGTACCTTGATTATTTTTACCCATAATATCGGGCTTACCACGATAGAAAAATTTTGACACCTGCGTTCCTAACTGTCATTTAAAGCAACTCACCGCGAGTAGCTAAAGGCTGCGCAGTCTAACAGAATTTAATGCTGTTAGCGCGCATCTTTAAAATCGATAATGAAGCTAATAAACTTTAGTCGTCTTCAGGTGCTTGTGCTGCTTTTATTCGCTCTTGGTTTTCTTGCATTTGCTCAAATGCAGCTTTGATTTCATCAAGCACTGAATCAACATCAGCCTCAGCATGGTTATCTGCAACCTCACCGTAAAGAACAGTTTCTGCTGTTAATTCACCCGCTTGATACAAAGCCCACATTTCTTCACCAAAACGCGTATCGAGTATTTCTGGTGCGTACTGCCCGTAATACAAGCGCATATTGCGTACATCACGTAAAAACATTTCTTGCGCATTGTTATTCGCCGCCGCATTTACTGCCTGCGGTAAATCAATCACCACCGGACCGTAGCTATCTACTAACACATTAAATTCAGACAAATCACCATGCACAATACCCGCACATAGCATTAAGCGAATGTAATGAACCATAGTAGCGTGATCTTCAATTGCCTGCTCAGCAGTTAAACTCACATCATTTAAACGCGGCGCAACATCACCATCATTATCGGTGACTAAATCCATGATCAGTACACCATCGTAACAACCATGAGGTTGTGGTACTTTTACGCCAACCCGAGAAAGCGTGAAAAGCGCATCTACTTCCGCATTTTGCCACACGTTTTCTTGTTCTTTACGACCAAACTTAGAGCCTTTTTCCATCGCACGACCGCGGCGGCTATTCCTTACTTTACGTCCTTCTTGGTATTTTACTGCTTGTTTAAAACTTCGGTGTTGTACATCTTTGTACACTTTCGCACAGCGAATATGCTCGCCACAGCGAACCACATAAACCGAGGCTTCTTTTCCACTCATTAATTGGCTGATGACTTCATCAACGATACCGTCTTCTATTAACGGTAAAATCTGTTTTGGCGTTTTCATGACACTCTTATACCGTACTTAGGCATACCTTGTAATCTTCTCGCAAACTATTTTATCTGACAGACCCTTACGTTAAAGCAAAAGCAGACGAAAACCAATGCTAATAAGCGCACAATTGACCTTATCAAGCATGTTAAAGAACAAAAAACTTGACTAAATCGGCTAAATCCACAAACTGCGAAGTTAACAGCCCAAATTATACTTACTTTATATGAATTCAGAAATACGCTATCGCTTCCAATCTGGTCAAATCGCTAATCGTTTTTTAAACGAATTAAAGCATTGGCCTGTCGCCCGAGTAAAAACAAAACTTCTTAATGGTGGTTTTGACGTTAAAGTAAATTATCAATTCGATGGCGCGGGGTTTGATTACACTTGCGCAGAACTTGATGAATTAGCCGCAAAACATGCCGGTGAAGAAGTTAGCTAAGTATATTAAGCATACAGCAATATACATTTTGAGTTCTCTCAGCTATGTTATTAAATCTTAAATCAATAACATATAGGCACTGCAATGAATAACCCACATTCAGATCACATTCCTCAAGAAGCCTTTGATTGGTACGATGAATACGCTCATGGCAAAATGGATAGACGCACGTTTATGAAAAAACTTGGTGGCTTAGTCGCCCTTGGTTATTCAATGACAGTGCTCACGTCAGCGTTATTACCAAATTATGCCTTAGCCGAACAAGTTTCGTTTAATGATGAATCAATTAAAGCAACTTATCAAAGTTTTGATTCTCCCAATGGTCATAGCAAAGGACAAGGTTATTTAGTAGTGCCAACGCAATTAAAGGGCAAGCGCCCGGTAGTCTTAGTGGTGCATGAAAACCGAGGCTTAAACCCTTATGTAAAAGATGTGGCCCGTCGTTTAGCCAAAGCGGGTTTTGTCGCTTTTGCACCCGATGCGCTATTTCCGCTAGGTGGTTATCCGGGTAATGATGACGAAGGGCGAGCCATGCAAAGCTCAATGGATAAAGAGAAAATTCAAAATGATTTTGTTGCCGCAGCCCACTATTTAAAATCACACCCACTCAGTAATGGTAAACTTGGTGCCGTTGGATTTTGTTTTGGCGGTTATATTGTCAATTACCTCGCTGCGGTTGATTCATCATTATTAAGCGCTGGAGTACCATTTTACGGCACGCCCGCCAGCGAAGCTCTGCGCAAAAATATTAAAGCCCCGTTAATGATCCAATTAGCCGAGCTTGATGAGCGCGTAAATGCAACATGGCCTGACTATGAGCGCGATTTAAAAAGTCTCAATGTAGATTACAAAATGTATATGTATAAAGATGCCAATCACGGTTTTCATAATGACTCAACGGGCCGTTACGATAAACCGAATGCAGAACTTGCATGGCAACGAACTTTAGCATTTTTTGAGCAACACCTTGTTTAATTATATCTTGTTTAATTGCATCTAGTTTAATTGCACCTTGATTAATTGCATAATGGTTAGTGCCAAGCATAATAAGCTAGCACTAACTTCATTCAGAATTAAGTACTTCAGTTAAGAAAAATCACCGACTCTATGACTAAATTTTTTCTCCTAAAATACATCGCTTTTTTTAGTGGATGTGTTGCTTGTTTTACCCTTCATACGCAATTTGCAGTGCCTGCGGTTATTGCATCTTGCCTAACCGGACTTATTGGCAGCTTTATTCCTTTTCCAAAACAGTATGCAAATCATCCTTACGCAGCTGTTTATGCTGGTAGTTTTGCTGGAATGTGCTCTCAGGGGTTGATTAATACCTATTGGGAATTAGCAATTATTTCATTGATTGGGGCTATTTTATACGTACTGACGACTAAAGTGTTTACTGGCTTTGGTGGTAAATTAGGAAGTATTGCCTTTATTAGTGTTGCTTTGTTTGTATTAGCTAAAGGGCTCGCGGCATGAGTTTATCATCAGTAACACTTGCTTTACTTGGCGCGTTTTTGACCTTTTATTTAGCTAAGCATAACCGTCTAGATGCGATTAGAGCGTCAGCAATTTTAGCTATTATCGCTTACCTTATTTTACTTACCACCGAGTTCAACGCAGAGCTATATAGCAGCATTTTTTTTGGTGGAACATTTATAGGCATGAGCGCACCAAAACGCTTTGGTATTTACACGCTGTTTTCTGCCAGTGTTATTTTTTCGATTTTGTTTGATAATTTAGTGCCTTACCTTAGTAATTTTGGCGGAGCTTTGGGCATAAGTGGATTTTTGTCGATATGTGTCTGCCAAATAGCGATTGTACTAGGCGCTCCTCGCAGTAAAAAACGCCACTAGTTGAGATGCGCTTTGTGGCAATTAAACTAAATAAAACACATAATTTTTTACTTAAAATAGTCTACAAATCAGCTTAAATTGTAGATTTTTAATAACGATGAAACGTATTATACCGTATTGATACAGAGCGAAATAACAGGATAGTTATGCCAAATCGTTTATTTATATTAAGTTGTATAGCACTACTTAATGGCTGCACAACGTTAAGTCAAGATGAGTGTAAAGTCGCTAATTGGCAAAGTTTAGGTTATGAGCACGGCGTAAACGGTGGTGATTATGCCGATGGCATAACAAAGATCGCGGCGTGTAACGATTACAATATTACCCCAAATATAGCACAATTCAAAAGTAGCTACGAACGTGGTTTAGCGGTGTATTGTCAACCTGAAAACGGCTTTACTCTTGCTATGCGTGGAGTCTCGTATAACGGTGTATGTAACAGCCGTGCATTTCGAAAAGCGTGGGAAGAAGGTAACGACCGTTATCAAATTCAACAACGTCGTATAGAAATTGATAACCGTCTAACCGAGCTAAAACAACAACTCTCTGAAACTAATCAGCAATTAAACAGCAATAACATCACGCAAACGCAGCGTAAAGAGTTAAATACACAGCAACGCCAATTAGAACGTGAGTTAAAGGACTTAAGACGCGAAAAATCCTTATTACCACTATTGAATAAAGCCTCAACAGTTGAAATTACCTTTCCTTAATTACCTTCTGCCCAGCCTGTAATAATAGGGCTGGGTTAATACAAAAAGCTAAAGCAAAATTCAGATAAAAAAAAGCCACTGTAATTTATGTGAATAAGTCTTAACTTGAACTGTCAAAGCAAGTCTGAGCCAGTAAACACTGCTCGAGTTTAACTAATTCTGACAATATATTAAGAGCTTTATAGTAGCGATGAAAGCCCTCACGCAGAGGGCTTTGAATCCTTATAAAAAATAATGCGGCAGAGCACCAAGATTAGCTGAAAATTAAAGAAACATACCGCCAGACGCTTCAATTCGCTGTCCCGTAATCCAGCCGCTGCCTTCACTAAGCAACATGGCAACGGCTTTACCAATATCGTCAGCCTCCCCAACCCGACCCAAAGCGGTAACAGATGCCACCATTTGGTTCACTTGTTGGTTGTCACGCACATTACCACCGCCAAAGTCTGTCGCAATAGCACCGGGTGCCAAGGTATTTACGCGAATTTGTCGGTTTGCGAACTCTTTTGCCATATAGCGTGTCATGACTTCGACTGCACCTTTGGCCATCGCGTAGGCACTTGAACCTGGCATATTAAACCGTGCCAAACCTGAAGAAACATTGAGAATATGACCGCCGTCTTTAATATGCGGTAATAATGCTTGCGTTAAAAAGAAAGGTCCCTTTACATGGATTGCCAGCATATTTTCTAGCTCTTCATAAGTGGTTTCTTCAACACTTGCCCGTAAACCTACGCCAGCGTTATTTAACAAATAATCGAAATCGCTTCGTGCAAATTCATTGCTCAACAATCCGTCAACCTGACTAACAAATTCAAGAATGGCATCAAAATCGCGCGTATCCAATTGAAGGGCAAGGGCTTTTTGGCCTTTTTGTTGAATCTCTTCAATCACATCTTGTGCCGCTTGAACATTATTGTGATAAGTAAAAATAACGTCTATGCCTTTGTCAGCTAACGCTAAAGCACTGTTTCTTCCTAACCCACGGCTAGCACCAGTAATAATTGCTAATTTATTCATCACTCTCTCCAATCTATTCTGTAACAATTTTAAAACCTTAAACCATAGCGGCTCTGACCACGTAGAACAGAGTAGATAATTTATTGTGTTCGATATACATGACAAAAGTGATAACATTGTTCGGATAAAACAAACAAAGGTAGAAGATGTGGACAAATTTGAAGCCATGCAGCGCTTTGTATTGGTTGCTCAATTTGGCAGCTTTACCAAGGCAGCAGACGCACTTGGCCTGCCAAAGTCAAGCGTATCAAGTGCTATTCAAGGGCTTGAAAGTGAATTAGGCACGCGGCTTTTTCATCGCAGCACGCGCAGCGTCACCTTAACTCAAGACGGCGAGACTTACTTACCACAGTGCCAAGTACTGCTCGCCGAGTTAGACGCTTTGGCAAGCCAGTTCCAACGTAACTCTGATGATGTTCGCGGGGTACTCAGAGTCGACATGCCTAGTCGTTTTGCCACTACGGTTGTCATTCCGCATTTATCCTACTTCCTCGAAAAATACCCCAACATACGCCTAAAAATCAGCAGCGCAGATTATCGAGTTGATATAATTAAAGAAAGCATTGATTGCGTCATTCGAGTGGGTAATCTTGACGATAGCAGCCTTATCGCTCGCCCATTAACGCTGTACCGAAGCGTAAACTGTGTGTCGCCAAGCTATGTTGAAAAATATGGTATTCCACAGAGTCTTGCAGAATTAGCCAATCATAAACTGATCGAATATTCTCATACGCTTGGTAATCTCGATGCCCAATTTGAATACATGGAAGGCGACAAGGTAAAACAACAATCCATGCCAAGTAGCCTAGCGGTTAATGGCACAGATGCTTATTTAGATGCTTGCTTAGCAGGGCTTGGCATTGCCCAACTCCCCGCGATTGGTGCAGAAAACCTCATCAAGAAAGGCCTACTAATTTCTGTCCTACCTCAATTTGAAGCCGAGCCAATGCCGGTGTCTTTACTCTATTCATCACGTAGACAACCAACTAAACGCCTAACTGTCTTTATGGATTGGCTGCAATCAATCACCCTAGCAAGATAATAAAAGTCACAGCGCTTTGGGTCACGTTATTGAAAAACACCTATTGTGAAAAACGCCTTATACATGTTCCAAAAAAGTTTATTTGAAAATATTTTAATAACTAAACCTTTTAAGTAGTCACACTCTCAATATAATTCTCTGCTTCCCAGTTAAGGGCACTATGAAATATAAACAGCATTTTTGAAATCTTGATGGTTATCGCTCACAGCCGTAATATCGGCAAAGTGGTAGAAAGCTGCAGACGCCTTGTAGTGACTAAGGAACGAAAAGGCGTTCCGACAGACTGCGTTTATTATGCATTACTCGGCACCGATGTCTTCTTTGACTTTATTGTTTAGCTTAACAAAATCTCTGATGAGCTGATCGCAGACCGTCTTCTCTGCACCGCATCTCGCGCTTGTTTCTATGTAAATAGAACCACCTTTTTCAACGACCTCCCGCTTAACATAAGATGGATGAGCGGGATGAGATTCCGGTGTAAACGAATAAAGAGCGCGCTCAGATTTCACTTCAGCTATTTGCCAGCCGCGCTCAACCCTGACATTAACTTCCGGATTGGATTTTAATTGAGATAATAGCTCATTCACACCAAGCCCTGAGTTGTTCTGACCTTGATAACCAAGATCTTCCTTCACGGGAGTGGTCGAACTACAGCCCATTAACATTACAATTAAAAATAGACTTAAGAGCTTCATTCTAGATTCCATTTTTTGCATAACGAGCCTGTAGATTAACTCATTTTTTTATTTGTTTTTATTAATAAACAAACCATAGCCGAGTTCCTATTTTGATTCAATTAGTTACTCTGATGATACGTAAAATATAAAAAGGATTTGCTGTTGCTTTAATTGGCGTTTTGCAAGGTATTACAGGGCTTTAGTGATTTTTTAAGTTGGAAAGGGCTCAAAAAAATTAACATTGCGCTAGGTAATGACTATTTAGCTTCACAAGGCTTAGTGTCATTGAGAGATATTTAGATCGATATTCATTACGGGAGATAAACCGACCATTGCTTTTCTTGTTAATAAAAATGCATGATGGGTGGTGTGGGGACTGGAGGTTAGAGACCTCCGGCTACCCGATTAGCTTTAAACTAGCACCCGAACCGGATTATAGTCCACCACCGAATAGTCTACGTTTAACTCATTTGTAAAAGGTTCTTCATAAACTTTCGCGTCATAACCAATGAATTCAAAGCCATTAGACTTAAGCTCAGAAAAAACTTTAACTACTGCGGATGTAAATATTGGAATTAAATTTATATATATCTGATTTAGCGGATACCTGTTAGATTTTGCATGCTCAATGATTTTATCAAATTTAAGTTGAGCCATTATTTTTTGAAGTAGATCTGATTTCTGTTTTGGCTTAATTCTATTTTCTAGAAAAGGTGAATTTAAAGAATCATCTAATCTTAATAAGATATCTTCAAGCTTATAGTAATAGTTCATTACAGGTGGTCTATTACAAACTCTATTAGATGCTAATAGAAATTCAGCACCGTTATTTCTCTCAAGCCCACCATAAATCAACATTTCTTTATTCCAACTAATAAATAAATCATGATCTCTATGATGAATCGCGTTTCTAATTAAAATTAACAATGCAGTATCAGCATTACTAAAATAATCAAAATCAGATTTTGTTACATCGTATAAGCTATGAAAAGCTTCTAATTTACTTTCAAATGCCCTATCTAGGTTATTGATGGCTTCTTCTTTATCAATCAATTTCAACCGTTCAAAGTTGAATTTAGCTTCACCATACATTCTCATCGTATTGGACAGCTTATCGACCGCTATTTGTTTTATTTTCATAGATACTCAAATTTACGCGTTTAAAGCTAACGCCGCACTAAGCGGACTAAAATAGTGGGTTGCAATGTGTAGCGAAGCGAAACCTAACCTACTGTTTTAGTTCCGTTTAAGTGCCTTGTGTACGCCCGACATGGGCATTGACTTATGAGGTGAAAGTCCTCTGTAGGAAGATCACCGTTTAAATAACATACTGTTATTAAACGATAACTACTAGCGAATGGCAAGGGCTAAATCGCGAG